>NZ_CAXTBM010000051.1:0-43087 GCF_964242765.1 uncultured Hymenobacter sp. | reverse complement strand
GGCGAAGTGGTGTTTAGCACGGCCATGACGGGCTACCCCGAAAACCTCACCGACCCATCTTTTGCCGGCCAGATCCTGGTACTCACCTATCCGATGGTGGGCAACTACGGCGTACCCGGCGAAGAACTGTACGAGTCGATTTCCAAGATTTTCGAGTCTGACAAGATCCATATTGCCGGGCTGGTGGTCAACTACTACTCGGAAGAGCACAGCCACTGGAACGCCACCAAGAGCCTCGGCGACTGGCTGGCTGAGTACAACATCCCGGGCATTTTTGGGGTGGATACGCGCATGCTCACCAAAAAGCTGCGCGAGAAAGGGGCTATGCTCGGCAAAATCGTGGCCGAGGAAGACGTTCAACTTCACGACCCCAACCAGGACAACCTAGTGGCCGCCGTAAGCCAAACTGAAGTGCAGCACTACGGCAAGGGCCGGCACAAAATCGTGTTGGTGGACTGCGGCACGAAAACCAATATTATCCGCTGCTTTCTGGAGCGCGACGTGGAATTGATTCGGGTGCCCTGGGACTACAATTTCAATGAAATCGACTACGACGGCCTATTCCTAAGCAATGGCCCCGGCGACCCGAAGATGTGTGAGGCCACCATCGGCCACCTGCGTACGGCTCTACAGGCTGATAAACCCATTTTCGGCATTTGCCTTGGTAATCAACTAATGGGCCTAGCGGCTGGCGGCGACACGTTCAAGCTGAAGTACGGCCACCGCAGCCACAACCAGCCGGTGCTGCTTTCCGGCACCAAGCGCAGCTACATCACCTCCCAAAATCATGGCTTTGCGCTGGATACCGCTACGCTGCCTGCCGAGTGGGAAATGCTATTCGAGAACCTGAACGACGGTACCTGCGAAGGAATCCGCCACAAAACCAAGCCGTTCTTTTCCACCCAGTTCCACCCCGAAGCCGCCGGCGGCCCCGAGGATACGGAGTATCTATTCGATGACTTCTTGAAGGCCGTTGCAGACCATAAAGCCGCTAAGTAGCAACACAAGCAAACCCACAACAGCTAGTTATTCGAACAGAAGTTTGTCGTAGGCAAGCATCTTTTTAGTTTCCCTCAAGGGAAGAACAAGGGTTTTTCGCCAAGCTTAACCCCATCACTTCTTAAAGCGCTACTCTTATGCCGGTGAACAATAGAGGTTTGCAGAACTGGGGGTATGTGTTGTTAGGAGCGGCGGCATTCGCGGCGTTTTACTTCATCAAGAACCTTAAAGAGGAGGCTATCTTCGAAGCAATGTTGGGCAAGAAATCAGACGTAGTTCTTTCGGCCATGAATACGGCCAAAACTTCCCCCCACATACTTAGCCGAACAGGGAAGATTGTCTCTAAAAAATTTCAGGTTGATAAACTTGGTTCCAAACAGGATACGCTCGCCTTTCGAGTCATCTTGAAAGGCGAGAAGTCTACCGCAACCATCAAAACCCAGGTGATCAGACAGGCATCTCGCGAGTGGAAAATGCTAAAGAGCGACACCGTTTTCACCGATTAAAAGCACTGCCGCCAGCCTGCCCTCATAAGCAGCTCGCTTCGGCAAGTTCAGCAGGACTGCCTTTCGGCATGACCGTTATGACGGTCTGTTACCCCAACCTTTAGAATGGAAAAACCCAACAAAGTTCTTGTTCTCGGTTCCGGCGCACTTAAGATAGGCGAGGCCGGGGAGTTTGATTATTCCGGCTCTCAGGCGCTCAAGGCGCTCAAGGAAGAAGGTATCCGTACCATCCTTATCAACCCCAATATTGCCACAGTACAAACGTCGGATGGCATGGCCGACGACGTGTATTTCCTGCCCGTGACACCCTTCTTTGTGGAGGAAGTCATCAAGAAGGAACAGCCCGATGGCATTCTGGTGGCATTTGGCGGACAAACCGCACTGAACTGCGCCGTGGCTTTATTCCGTGGGGGCGTGTTCGAGAAGTACGGAGTGAAAGTGTTAGGTACGCACGTGCAGTCGATTATCGACACCGAGGACCGGGATATTTTCAAGGAGAAGCTAGAGCAGATTGGCGTGCTCTCGGCTCGCAGCGTGGCCGTGACGACGATGGACGACGCGCTGGCGGCGGCCGAAAAAATTGGTTTCCCCATCATCGTGCGAGCGGCGTTTGCGCTGGGCGGGTTGGGCAGCGGCTTTGCCAACAACATGGACGAGTTGCAGGCGCTGGCTCAAAAATCCTTCACCACTTCCGACCAGATTCTGGTGGAAGAATCGTTGAAGGGCTGGAAGGAAGTGGAGTACGAAGTGGTGCGCGACCAGTACGATAACTGCATCACGGTCTGCAACATGGAGAACTTCGACCCCATCGGGATTCACACGGGGGAAAGCATTGTGGTGGCACCTTCGCAGACGCTGAGCAACCGCGAGTACCACAAGCTGCGCAGTATCGGCATCAAGACCATCCGGCACCTCGGCATTGTGGGCGAGTGCAACATTCAGTACGCACTGGACCCGGTTTCTGAGGACTACCGCGTGATTGAAGTGAATGCGCGTCTTTCCCGTTCTTCGGCGCTGGCTTCCAAGGCAACAGGGTATCCGCTGGCGTTTGTGGCGGCCAAACTGAGCTTGGGCTATTCGCTGTCGGAGCTGAAAAACAGCGTGACGCAGACCACAACGGCGTTTTTTGAGCCGGCCCTGGACTATGTGGTGGTGAAACTGCCGCGTTGGGACTTAAGCAAGTTCGAGGGCGTAAACCGGCAGATTGGTAGCGCCATGAAGAGCGTGGGCGAAGTGATGGCCATTGGCAAATCCTTCGAGGAAGCTATTCAGAAAGGCTTGCGCATGCTGGATACCGGCAAGCGTGGCTTTGTAGCCAACCGGCCCGAGACCGTCAACAAGTCCACTATTGATAAGCTGCTGAGTGAGCCGAACGAGGAGCGCATCTTCGCTATCAACCATGCTTTCGAGGCGGGCTACACGCTCGACCAAGTGCACGCGCTAACCCGCATCGACCACTGGTTTTTGCAGCGCCTGTACACCATTTTCCAGCTTGGCAACCAACTCGCGTCCTTGCGCGGCACCGGCCTTGGTGCTTTGGAGACGACGTTGTTGCGGGACGCCAAGAAAGCCGGCTTCTCGGATCAGCAGATTGCCGTGAAACTGCTCGGTGAGGGCGACGTGAAAGCCGACGAGCTATTGGTGCGCGCCCGCCGCAAGGCGTTGGGTGTGCTGCCGGTTATCAAGCAAATTGATACGTTGGCGGCCGAGTTTCCAGCTAAAACTAACTACCTCTACAGCACCTACCACGGCACCGAAAACGACCTGGCGCCCGAAACCGACAAGTCGGTGATGGTGCTAGGATCGGGTGTGTACCGCATTGGCAGTTCCGTGGAGTTCGACTGGTGCGGTGTGAATGCGGTGCAAACGGCAGCCGAAGAAGGCTACAAAACCATCATTCTCAACTACAACCCGGAAACCGTTTCGACGGATTACGACGTCAGTGACCGGCTGTATTTCGAGGAGTTGAGCTTCGAGCGGGTGATGGACATACTGGAGTTCGAGCAGCCGGAGGGCCTCATTCTCTCTACCGGCGGCCAGATTCCCAACAACTTAGCCACTCGTTTGCAGGAAGCACAAGCGCCTATTCTGGGCACTTCACCCTCCCGCATCGACGAAGCCGAAAACCGCCACAAGTTCTCCAGCATCATGGACGAGCTCGGCATTGCGCAGCCGCGCTGGAAAGAGCTGACTTCCATGGACGCCATGTTCGAGTTCGTGAAGGAAGTGGGCTATCCGGTGCTGATTCGGCCTTCGTATGTGCTATCAGGAGCGGCTATGAACGTGGTTTCCAACGCTTTCGAGATGGAGTCCTACCTTAAAGCGGCCACGGAAGTGAGTGCCGAATACCCGGTGGTGGTATCGGAGTTCATGCAGGAAGCCAAGGAAATTGAGTTGGATGCGGTGGCTGCCAAAGGTGAAATCGTGAGCTACGCCATTTCCGAGCACGTAGAGTTTGCCGGTGTGCATTCCGGCGACGCTACCATGTACTATCCGCCGCAGAAAGTGTACGTGCGTACCATCCGCAGGCTGAAAATCATTGCCGAGAAGGTGGCCAAGCGCTACGAAATCAGCGGCCCGTTCAACATTCAGTTCTTGGAGAAAGACGGCGAAATCCGCGTGATTGAGTGCAACATCCGGGCTTCCCGCAGCTTCCCGTTCGTGTCGAAAGTATCGGGCAATAACCTGATTAAGAAGGCGACGAAAGTGTTGCTCGGCTTGAAAGTAGAGCGCGACGAGAGCGAGCGGGTGTACGATCTGCCTTTCGTGGGCGTGAAAGCCCCGCAGTTCTCGTTCACACGTCTTCCCGGCGCCGACCCTGTACTGCGCGTGGACATGGTATCGACCGGCGAGGTGGGCTGCTTGGGCGATACGGCCGAGGAGGCCTTGCTGAAGTCGATGCTGAGCGTGGGCTACAAGATTCCAGAGAAAACGGTATTAATTTCCGGTGGCCCAATCAAGTCGAAAGTAGCGTTGCTGTCGGCGGTAGAACTGCTGGTGAAGCGCGGCTACATCATCTACGCTACGCAGGGCACGCACCGTTTCTTTGCCGAAAATAACGTGCCGAGCAGCCTGCTTTTCTGGCCCGACGACCACGTAGAGCCCAACGTGCTGACGTATCTGAAAGAAAAGAAAATCGACTTGGTCATCAACATTCCCAAGAACCTGTCGAAAGGCGAGCTGGACAACGACTACAAAATCCGCCGCACGGCCATTGACTTCGGCATCCCGCTGCTAACCAACGCCCGCCTGGCCAAGTCCTTCATCCAAGCTTTCTGCACACTGAAGCTTGAAGATTTGAAAATCAAGAGCTGGAACGAGTACAAGGCAATGTAATTCTAGAAAAGACCGTCATACCAAGTTTATCGAAGTATGACGGTCTTTTGCCTTCAGGCCAATCAGAACACTTTACTATGAAGAACTTTACCTCCTTCGCCGATGCGGGCGACTATAACGCTTTGCTCAAGCAAGCTCTTGAAATAAAGGCAAATCCGTACGGCTACCAGCACATTGGCAAGAACAAGACTGTTGGGTTAATTTTCTTCAATCCTAGCTTGCGTACGCGCCTTAGCTCTATTAAGGCAGCCTACAACCTGGGGGCGCAGGCGTGGGTGCTAAATGCCGGGGCGGACTCTTGGACGCTGGAAATGGCGGACGGTGCCGTAATGAACGGCGGCACGCAAGAGCATATCAAGGAGGCTATTGCGGTGATGAGCCAGTACTGCGACGTGCTAGGTGTGCGCACTTTTCCTACGCTCAAGGATCGGGATGAAGACTACCAGGAAGTGGTGTTCAACAAGATCCGGAAGTATGCCACAGTGCCCGTTATCAGCCTGGAAAGCGCCACGCTGCATCCGTTGCAGTCGTTTGCCGACTTGATAACAGTGGCCGAGTTCAAGCAAAAGGAGCGCGTGAAGGTGGTGCTTACTTGGGCCCCACACGTGCGCGCCCTACCGCAGTGCGTACCCAATTCCTTTGCCGACTGGTTTTCGGAAATCGACTGGGTGGACTTGGTTATCACGCATCCCGAAGGCTACGAGCTAGACCCGAAGTTCACGAAAGGCGCCCGAATCGAGTACGACCAGAAGAAAGCCCTGGAAGGCGCCGACTTTGTACAAGCTAAAAACTGGAGCAGCTACGAGCAGTATGGCCAAGTGCTCGAGAACGACCCTTCCTGGATGCTGACGCCCGAGCACATGGCGGGCACCAACGACGCTAAATTTCTGCACTGCCTGCCTGTGCGTCGTAACGTAGAAGTATCGGATGCCATTCTGGATTCGCCTAATTCTTTGGTGATTCAGGAGGCCGGGAACCGAGTTTTCTCGATGCAGGCGGTGCTGCATGAGCTGCTCAAATAACGTGTATAATTCGGGCAAATGGGTGATGTAGCGCAACTCTTTGCTGCTTCGCTCGTTCAAGGGCACTCAACAAAGTCTAGCTCATCAACTAGGCTTTGCATAGTTCACCCTAACCCCTTTTCATGAAAAAGCTACTTGTTCTCGCCGCAGTGTTCGTAACCGGTATTTCTGCCGCCAACGCGCAAACTTCGACCACCACGACTACTACGGTCCCGCAACAGAGCACTACTACCCAGCCGCAGCCTGCTACTCAGCCAGCAACTACGACTACCCCCACCACGGCTCCTACCATGAGCACTGCTCCTGCCACGACCACAACCGTTGAAACCCAGTCTAGCACCAGCGCTACCCCCGCTACGACTACCATGCCAACCGACGCCGACGTGAAGTCGAAAGACAAGAAGAAGAAGTCTAAAGTAAAGACTGACCCTAACAAGTAAACGCCTAGGTGCTCTGCACCTATCGTAAGAAAGCCTGGCTGCCTTTACGGCGGCCAGGCTTTCTTTTTGTTTGCAAAATGTACTCACTGCAAATGCAGCACTTGAAAACTGCGTTAAACCGTGCCGCAGTTTTAGTCTTGCATCGTCTTTAGTGGCACGACGGCAGGCTTCGACTGTTTGGATTTGCGACTCACCAGGAATACACCCCCGAAAATCAGTAAGGCCTGCAAGGCTTTGGCAGGGGTGAGCGTGTCTTTGCCCAAACTCACGGCAATAAGCACGGCTAAGGCAGGCTGCAAGTAGATGTAGGCACCGAGCAGAGCAGGGGAGGCGTATTTCAAGGCCCAATTGTTTAGCAGATACGCCAGGATAGTGAGGCACACCACCATGTAGACAATAGCGGCCCAGATACTAAGTGGAAAACTAGCATAGTTAGGCTCCTGCACTTGCTGCCAGCCGGCTGGAACCGCTAACACAGCGCCTACCAGAAAGATGCGGGCCAGCACCGTGAATGGGTGGTACTTGCGCATCAGCGGCATCACAATAACCAAGTACACCCCAAAAGCAGTAGCGTTGAGCAAGATGAACATATTGCCCAATGTACCGTCCTGGCCGGCCACGGCTACCGGGCCACTACGACCCAGAATAATGAGTGCCGCACCTGCTCCCGCCAGCACAATGCCTAGCAACCGGGGCAGCGTCAGTTTTTCGCCGAGCAATACCACTGAGGCCAACACCGTCACGATGGGTGCTACCGTTTGAATGAGGGAAGCATTGATGGGAGAAGTGAGGTTGAGCCCGGAAAAGAACAGCAACTGGTTGAGCCCAATGCCCAACACGCCACACGCTACGGCCCGCAGGTTGTCGGCGCGGCCAACGATACGGTCGTGGGGCGCTACTAGGCGACTGACGATGCTGAAAAATAGTGTGGCTCCCACAATACGCAACAGCACCAGCCCAAACGGCCCCATATAACGGGGCATGACATCCTTAGATATACTATAATTGGCCGCATAAATCAGGGCCACCAGAAGCAGGGCCGCGTGGACCTTAACGGAATTTTTCATTGTCCGCAAAGTTACGGCAGATGAGGTGCGAGGTACAACAAATCTGCTCCGCACTCGGTGGCGCCCGTACGTAGCCTCGCAGGGCGGTTTTTAACAGGCGAGTTGGCACGGCCAAATGGTCCAGAAATAGATTTCCATAGCCTCCGCGCGCCATCTGCCGTACTTTCACAACCTGAATTTATATCCTATGTCCACCGGCTCCCTTTTCGATTCCGAACCCACACCTGCTTCCAACCTGCGCCCCAAAGCAGCCGATACGGCCCCGCTAGCCGAACGTCGACGGCCCCGCACGCTCGATGAATACGCCGGGCAGCAACACCTTATTGGCCCGGAGGGCGTATTGCGCCGCTACCTAAATGCCGGCCGTCTGCCGAGTTTGATTCTGTGGGGTCCACCCGGCGTCGGCAAAACCACGTTGGCGCACTTGCTAGCCGAGGAGCTACACAAACCATTCGTGGCGTTGAGCGCTATCAATGCGGGCGTGAAAGATGTGCGCGAGGTAATCGACCGGGCCAAAAAGCAGCGCGGCACCATCTTGTTTATCGATGAGATACACCGCTTCAGCAAAAGCCAGCAAGATGCGCTACTTGGGGCCGTGGAGCAGGGTATCGTTACGCTGATTGGCGCTACCACCGAAAACCCTTCGTTCGAGGTGATTCCGGCCGTGCTGAGCCGGGCGCAGGTGTACGTGCTAGAGCCGCTCAGCAAAGAAGTGCTTACGGACCTCGTTGATAAAGCCCTCACCGAAGACGAGCAACTCAACCAGAAAAACGTGCGCATAGCCGAGTATGGCGCCCTGCTCACCATCTCCGGCGGCGACGCCCGTAAGCTGCTCAACCTGCTCGAAATTGTAGTAGAGTCCAGCCGACCCGACCCGAAAACCCACGAAATCATCATTACCGACGAGGTAGTGCAGCAACTCGCGCAGCAGCACCTAGCGCGCTACGACAAAGGCGGCGAAATGCACTACGATGTTATTTCGGCCTTTATCAAGAGCATCCGTGGCTCCGACCCCAACGCGGCGCTTTACTACTTGGCCGTGATGCTGGAAGGAGGCGAGGACCCGAAGTTTATAGCAAGGCGCTTGCTCATACTAGCTTCCGAAGACGTGGGCATGGCCAACCCAAACGCCCTGATGCTGGCCAACAGCTGTTTCCAGGCCGTCACGGTAATTGGCATGCCGGAAGGCGATATTATCCTAGGGCAAACGGTGGTGTATCTGGCTACTTCGCCCAAGAGCAACGCCAGCTACAAGGCCATCCGGGAGGCGCGGGCACTGGTGCGGCAGCAAGGCGTGCAGTCAGTTCCGATTCCGCTGCGTAATGCGCCCACCAAGCTCATGAAGGACCTCGGCTACGGCGGTCAGTACCAGTACTCGCACGACTACCCCGGCAACTTCGCCTACCAGGAGTTCATGCCCGAGCAGCTCAGCGGCACCACCTTCTATCACCCCGGTCATAACCCCGCCGAAACCAAAATTCAGGACCGCCTGCGCCAACTGTGGGGCGAGAAGTATGGGTATTAATGGGGTAAGAAGTTGACTCTGGAGCGTCCTGACAAAAACCCGCAGACATTTCTGCTGCTTTGTTGTAATGGATGAAGCTAGCATTGCGATACATACTGCAATTAGCAAGCGTCAGATCAGGCAGTATGTATTGACATTTCGCTCGGCTAAGCAGTAGTTCGGGTGGCCTGAATGAATAACTTGCTCGCCGTTGTTGTTCCAATTAAAAGCAAATGCAACTTGTTACGTCTGCTTTTGCGTCATTCGCTTTCAATCAGTTTAATCTGTTCTTCTTTTCATGCGACAATTCTTTAAGTACGTGCTGGCCACCATCACCGGCATTTTTATATTAGGCCTGCTTGGCTTGGTGTTGCTGGTGGGCTTTGTGGCCGCGCTGGCCTCCTCCGACAAGGAGGTGACCGTAGCAAGCGACTCGGTGCTAGAGCTGAAGCTCGACCGGCCCATTGCCGAGCGCGAAAGCCGGGATTCCTTCGGCTCCGCGTTCAGCAACCAAGCCGACAACATTGGTTTGGATCAGCTGAAAGCCACTATCCGCCGGGCCAAAGCTGATGGCGACATCAAAGGCATCTTCCTGAACGTGGAACTGGTGCAAGCTGGCATGGCGTCGCTGGAGGAAGTTCGCAATGCGCTGATCGACTTCAAGAAGTCGGGCAAGTTCATTGTCGCGTATGCCGATGCCGCATCCGAGAAAAGCTACTACCTCACTTCCGTAGCCAACCGCATCTACCTCAATCCGCAGGGTACGCTGGAGTTCAACGGTCTGAGCTCGGAGACGATGTACTACAAAAACCTGTTCGACAAAGCTGGTATTCAGCCGCAGATCTTCCGGGTAGGCTCTTTCAAAAGCGCCGTAGAACCATTTTTTCGCGAGAACATGTCGGATTCAGCGCGGCTGCAAACCTCGTCGTTCCTGAATTCCATCAACGATTTTACGCTCGGCAATGTGGCCACGGCGCGTAAGATTGCGCCTGCGCGTCTCAAAGTTATCTCCGACTCCATGCTGGTGCATAACGCTGATGATGCCAAGCGCCTCGGCCTCGTTACGCACCTCGGCTACTACGACCAAGCTCTCGACTACATGAAAGGTAAGCTCGGCGTAGAGAAAGACGACAAGCTTAGCCTCGTGAACCTCGGCGACTACAGCCAAACCGACGACGATGAGGAAAATAGCAGCAGCAACCGCATTGCCGTGGTGTATGCCGATGGCGACATCGTGACCGGCAAAGGCGGCAACGACAACATCGGCAGCACCCGTTTCGCGGAAGCCATTCGCAAAGCCCGCCTCGACGATAAAGTGAAGGCTGTGGTACTGCGCGTAAACTCGCCCGGTGGCTCATCTCTCGCATCCGACATCATTTACCGCGAGGTGATGCTCACCAAAAAGGTGAAGCCTATTGTCTGCTCGATGTCGGATGTAGCGGCCAGTGGCGGCTACTTCATTGCCATGGGCTGCGACACCATCGTGGCGCACCCGAACACTATTACGGGGAGCATCGGCGTGTTTGGCGTGCTGCCCAACGTCGAGCCGCTGCTGCGCGACAAACTGGGCATCACGACGGACCGGGTAACGACCGGCAAGTTCTCGGACTTCCCGACGGTGACGCGGGCCCTCACGCCTTTCGAGAAAACGCAGTTCCAAAACGAAATCAACCGCATCTACGCCGACTTCACCACCAAGGCTGCCCAAGGTCGCCACATGCCCGTGGAGCGTTTGCGTGGGTTTGCTTCCGGCCGGGTGTGGTCGGGCTCCGAAGCCAAAGCCCGGGGCTTGGTTGACGTATTAGGCTCGTATGATGATGCCTTGCGCATTGCGGCCCGCCGCGCCAAGCTGAAGGAAGGTGACTACCGCATCCAGAAACTGCCGCGCCAGAAAACCTTCGCCGAATCCATCTTCAGCGGCTTCAGTGAAGAAGCGAAATTGCGGTTGGTAAAAGAAGAAATGGGCCCGATGTACCCCGTGTACCAGCAGTACAAAAAGCTCTCGGAAATGAAAGGCACCCAAATGCGCATGCCGTTCGAGGTGAACATTCAGTAACACATCTGTAGAAAACCGGTTGTCATCCTGAGCTTGCGAAGGACCTCTTCCCGCCAGCACGAATAGTTGTCACAACGATTTTCGCGCTACGGGTGTAAGGTTTTTCGCAAGCTCAGGATGACAACTTTTATTAGTTAAAGTTCAACAAGAAAACCGACTACATGCAGCACCTTCACCAAGCCGCCGACTACCTCCGCCAACGCCTTCACGACTTCACGCCTGAGTTTGGCATTATCCTCGGTACCGGCCTCGGGGCTCTGGTCAAGGACCTGACCGTTCATCACACGTTTCCCTACGCCGAGATTCCCAATTTCCCGGTTTCGACGGTGGAAAGCCACTCCGGCAACCTGCTGGCCGCCGAGTTGGCCGGCCGCAAGGTGCTGGTGATGCAAGGCCGCTTTCATTACTATGAAGGCTACACAATGGAGCAAGTGGTGTTGCCGGTGCGCGTGATGAAGCTGTTGGGTATTCAGAAGCTGTTCGTGAGCAACGCGGCTGGCGGCTTGCACCCCGACATGGAGTACTCGGATTTGATGCTGCTCGAAGACCACATCAACCTGCAACCTACCAATCCGCTGGTTGGCAAAAATCTCGACGAGCTAGGCCCCCGCTTCCCCGACATGCTGGAACCCTACGATGCTACGCTGCTGCAACAAGCCGAGGAGGCCGCCCGCACCCTCGGCTTTGCTGATAAAGTGCGGCGGGGCGTATACGCCAGCCTGCCCGGCCCCATGCTCGAAACGCCCGCTGAGTACCGCTACCTGCGCACCATCGGGGCCGACGCCGTGGGCATGAGCACAGTGCCTGAAGTTATTGCCGCCGTGCATATGGGCCTGCCCGTGCTGGCCATCAGCGTCGTCACCGACTTATGCTCCCCCGGCAAGCTCAAGCGCGTGGCAATAGCCGATATTCTGCGCGTAGCCGCCGCCGCTGAGCCCCGCCTCACGGCCTTGCTGCAAGCTGTGGTTGGGATGCAGTAGGTGCTACGGCCAGAGTCGCCACTTCGTAGCAGAAGTAGTGTTAAAGAATAAAAAGGCCCGTTCCTAACCAGGAACGGGCCTTTTTGTGAGTAGTTGAATTGTGTTACGGCTGGGCCGTGAAAACGTATTCCTCCTGTTTGTTTTCCTTGTTGGTCCAGTGGTAGCGCATTTCGGAAGCGGTGAGCTTCGTTAAAATGAATTCGTGGTTGGCGCCCTTATGATCAGTGAAATGCAGGATGGTGTTGCTGCCCATCAGCATCCAGGTGCCATTGTACGTGCTGCCGTTCACAAACTGATTTTCAATGTACGTACCGTCGGGGCGGAAGGTGAGGCTGTATCGGTCTTTGATGGCCGTGCCGCTGCTGGTGGCTTGGCCGCTTATCTGGATAGCATCGAGCCGCCAAGAACCCGTAGTGAGCTGCTGGCTGTAACTGATTGCCGGCTCGGGGTCTTCTTCGCTGCAACTTCCTAAGCCTAAGGTCATAAAGGTAAACAAGAATAGAAAAAGCGGTAAGCGTAGAAGAGGCATAAGCTGGAAAATAGAAAGTGACAAGGATGCTTTAGGGAGCCTGAGTGTAGCAGGGACGTTGCAAGCAACACGAAATAACTATCGGTTAAATATTGAGTCGCTTTCGTTCGTAGCTAAGCACTGTGAACACACCAATGCCGCCTTCCACCGTGCTTTTAATGGCCGATGGCTGCGAAAACGGATTACCATTCGCGTTGCGCGCATCGTTCACCGATTGCCGAAACAGGTAGTAAGGCTGGTCGAGATGATAGAGCGTCACGAAGAGCCTGTCGCCGGGGTCGAAGATATAGCTGGTGCCAAGGGTGAAGTTGGTGCCGTCGTTGAGACGGTCATCCACGTCGTAGTCCAGTACTGGATCGGCAGAAATGCTGTCGCGGTGAATTTGCAAGCGGTAGTAGTCGCCCACGCCGGCAGGGTCCTGGAAGTTGGTTAGCACGTAGGCTTCGCGCGATTCAGGCGGAAGATCGTTGTACTCGAATTCCAGCGAGTCGATGGGAATGCGAGTCGGCATGGTAGCCGAACCGGTTACGCGCCGGCCTTTCGTGTCTGATACTTCCAGCTTAAACGTGTCGCCGGGGCGGGCCACCAGTCGTCGCAAGCCAATATGAGTGAAGGCTTTGCCCGTAATACGATCATAGCCGGGGAAATACCGCAGTTCTTGCACCTGCCCGTTGGCCAGCGTGAGCCGGACCGTAACATCATCGGGCACTACTGGGTCGGGATTGGAAAGGTAGGGCACGGTTTCCGTCACGGTGAGGCGCGGGATTTGGCCGTTTTCAAGGTAGCACTCCACCACCAACTGCGCAGGTAGAACAGGCAAGTCCACGTCAATTTCCTTCTGCAAGTCGCAGCTAGTAAAAGGCGCCAGCGCTAACAGCCAAGTCAGGCGCCAAGAAAGCAAATAGGTTTTCACTGAAACAGGCATACAAGCAAAAGCATAAATCCTGGAAATTAAAGTCGGCTGCGTCCGTGGTTAAAACTTGAAGTTGTAGGTTACGGCCGGAATGACGGGAAACAGCGACACCTGCCGGGCCCGATAACCAGTTACGGGCGCGTCGTCGTTTTCCCTTATCTGGTCGAAGTACACGAAATAGGGGTTGCGGCGGTTGTAGGCATTATAGACGCTGAATGTCAGGTCGGACTCTGAAAACCAGCGGTTGGGTTTCATGCGCCACACCACTCCTAAATCCAGCCGGTTGTAGGAGGCCAGACGATACGAGTTACGGTCGGGGTAAACTGGCACTGCTGCTGCCTCCCCCCCGAACACATCCTGCACGGCAAAGCGGCCCGCGGGTAGCGTAGTAGCATTACCTGTGGTGTACACGAAGGAGGCGGTCAGGTTCAGCCGCTCGTTGAGTTGATGCAAGAGTACCGCCGTAATATTGTGCCGACGGTCGTAGTTGGGGTAGAACACGCGGCCGCCATTGATGCCGCTGGTTCCGCGTTGCGGCGGAAATTGGCGCTTGCTCCACGATAGGGTGTAGCCGAGCCAGCCCGTTGTGCGGCCCGTTTTCTTTTCCAGATACAACTCGTTGCCGTAAGCCCACCCTTTGCCAAACAGGAACTCCGTATCCAGGTCCGGATTCACGAACAGCTGCGCGCCGTCCTTGAAGTCCACCTGATTCTGCGCCCATTTGTAATACACCTCATTGGTTAGCAAGTACTTGCCATCGCCAAGCAGGAAGCTGACGCCCGTGGCCACTTGCTGCGAGCGTTGTGGCTTCACCGATAGCCGGGATGGATACCAAATATCAGTGGGTAGCGTAGCGCCGGAGTTCGTGACCAGGTGCACGTACTGGTACATCAGGGCGTAGCTGGCTTTCAGCGAGGTTTTGGGCGTGATAGAGTAACGTGCGCCCGCGCGGGGTTCCAAACCACCATAGGCGTTGGAGCCGCTTTGAAAGCCGGTCAGTCGCAAACCGTATTCGAGTTGCCACTTGTCGGAAGGCTTGAAATTGTCGGAAGCATATACGGCACCTTCCTGCCCGCGATAATTCACGTCGGAGCCGATGTTGAGGCGGCCGTCGCCGGAGCCGGCTTGCAGGCGGCCCACCCCAAAGCGGTGGGTGGTGGCTTGCACTCCAAACTTGAGGGCGTGCTTGTCGTTGGGGGCGTAGTCGAGGTCGGTGCGGACGGAATAGTCCCGGATATCAGAGGCCAGATTAAAGCTGAACTGGTCTAGCTTGTTGGTCACGTCGTACTGATAGTCGGTGACGGAGACCGTCGTGTTGAGGTAAAGTCGCTTGTTGAAAACGTGGTTCCAGCGGGCTGCGCCCACCGAATTACCCCAAGTGAAGTTGAAGTCGAAGCCACCCTGCGAGGCAAAGCCAAAGGCATCGCGCCCATAGTAGCCACTCAAAAACACCTGGTCTTTGGGGCCCAGTGTGTAATTGGCTTTGGCGTTGAAGTCGTAGAAGTAATAGTCGGGAATGGGGTCGTATTCGGGGTCGTCGTCGTTGAGTTGGTTGATCTGGCGCGTGAAGACATCAAAATATGTGCGGCGGCCCGATACAATAAACGAGCCTTTGGCCGGTGCCGACGGTTGGTTGTCTTTCACTAGCGGGCCTTCCACCGTCAGGCGCGAAGAAATCAAGCCCAAGCCACCACTCACGCCAAGCTTCTCCTTGCTGCCTTCGCGCAGCTTCACATCAATTACCGACGACAGGCGCCCGCCATACTGGGCCGGAAAGCCGCCCTTATACAAGTCGACGCTGGCAATGGCATCCGGGTTGAACACCGAAAACAGACCGAATAGATGGCTCGGATTATACACCAGCGCATCATCGACGAGCACCAAGTTTTGGTCGCTGGAACCGCCGCGCACAAACAAACCGCTGGTGCCTTCGCCCCCGTTTTGCACGCCTGGCTTGAGTTGCAGGGTTTTTAGGATATCGACCTCGCCGAACAGAGCCGGCAGCAGCTTAGCTTCTTTGGCCGTGAGGCGCTCCACGCTCATTTGGGTGGTTTGCAGCTTCTGCTCTAGCGTGCCCGAGCCTTCCACTACCACCTCATTCAGCGTGTTAGTCGATTCCGGCAAGTTGAACGACACCTTCTGGTCGCGCGTGAGGTTCAGTTCTCGCGTCTGGTTTTGATAGCCAATAAAGGAAACCACTACCTGGTACCGGCCGGCGGGCAACACCAGCGAGTAGAAACCCGCCGCATCCGTAGTAACGCCCGAGCCCAGCGCGGGTACGGTAACCGAGGCGCCGGGCAAAATTTCCCGGTTGCTGGCAGTTCGCACGTAGCCGCTTAATTTATAACCACCCGTCGACTGAGCCGTTGCCGGGAGAATAAGTAGAAGGTTGAAAAAGCCGAGAACAAGTAATAGAACAGATAAACGCATTCGAGAAAAGTAAGTGCTGGCGCCCACAAAGGTAGGCGACGTAGTACCTAACGCCCTGCTCCACTGGATAGTTTGTAGCGCGACCGTTCCTTTTCTCACAAGAGGCACTTATCCGAGAAAGGGTTGTACTGCTTGGCTGAGCTGCGGGGCTGCTACCACGCCCGACTTCCGCCATACAGGCTGGCCTTTATGAAACAAAATCAGCGTTGGAATGCCCTGCACGCGGAACTGCTGCGCCGCCGCGGGGTTCCGGTCCACGTCTATCTTAACGATTTTGAGTTTGCCCTGGTGCTGCGCCGCCACCTGCTCGAGAATGGGTGCCATCGTTTTGCAGGGGCCACACCAATCAGCGTAGAAATCAACCAGTACCGGCATTCCAGGGCTATTGATAAGTTCGGAGAAAGATTTTTTCGGCATAAGGAGTGGCAGTTGGATGGGTTCGGCCGCAGGCTGTCGTCACAAAAGAATTTCACGACTTCATCTGAAATTTTTTGTTGACGAAATAGCAGCCGGGCTGTGCGCTTCATACGAAACCCGCGCCCTCACGTTCCGAAACCGATAAGCCTTACCGCAAAAAGGCCCGATGCGTGCGCATCGGGCCAGTTTAGAGTATACGTGTTGAATTATTTCTTTTTATCAACCACTATGGTAGTGATGTCGTTGGCTGTTTCGGGAAACGAGAATTTCCCCCCGACCACTTTTTTGCCTCCCACCTGACACTCCCAGGTATAAGCGCCCGGCAGGGCGCGGGCTGCTTCCCCTGTGTCCGCTTTAAAGTAATCGGGCTCAGACGGCTCGGAGGGAAAAATTACGTCAATGCCGTTTTGGCCATTGGCCACCTCTTTCACCAGGATGTATGCTTTGCCGTTGGTGGTATTGGTGACGACAAACTTAGCGGAGTAAGTACCTAGCGAGCCAAACTTATCCATAACGCCCAGCTTCATGAAAGCATCCGTGGATACCATCCAGGTTTGCGCTTGCGAAGCCGTTGGGGCCAGTAGCATCAGCGCTAGCCCCAACCCAACAATCCGTAGCAAAGAGATGAAACGATGAGGAAAAACAAGAGTAGAAACGCCCATAAGTAAAACGGTAAAGTGAGAAGGCAAAAAAAGAACAGAAAAGTGAAAAAAATAAGACGTTATTCTGCTAAACCATTTGAGTCCAACCAAATATAGAAGTATTTCGACTTCACTGATGCTATTGCGGCTGTTTTTTATCTGCCGCCGGGAAACTACTGCGGGGAGTGCAGATGTTTTCAAGGAGCTAATTATCATCGTTTTATGCCGCGTCGTTTAATTTCTGGTTTCCGGCCCGAACTTGCTGCATCTGCGGCTCCGCTTACTGGCAACTGTTGCGCTTTGTGCGAGCGGGAGGTGCAGCAATTGTCGCGGCACCACTTGGTGCCGCGTGAGGAGGGCGGCCGGCACGGTCCTACCGCCGATCTTTGCCAACCCTGCCACAGCAGCGTGCACCTACTGCTCGACAACAAAGAACTAGCTCGCCAGTACCACACTATTGAAGCGCTACGCAGCGCCGAGAAATTGCAGAAGTATCTGCACTGGATTCGCCGCAGCCGCGTAGAGCGAATTTCCAATCGGCGGGGGAGCAAGTGATTTCAAGAGTAGGGAAGAGTTTCAATTCTGATCTGCGGGCTTAGTTTTGCTGGCCAATCACCTGTCTGTTCTCAAGCACTTCGCTTTGCAAAAACGCTTCGTTTCTTTTCAACAGCTCCGCCAACAGCCCACCATTGTAGTAGACAGCGTGGGCTTAGGTGCCGTCCTCACGTTGGCGCATTGGCGCGGGGCTGCCACACCGGAGTTGTTGCGCGACGATACCAGTGCTGGTTCCGTGCTACGGGCTCTGCACGCGCCCCACACGCCCGGAATGGCAGCTACGGCGGTTACGGCCAATCATTTCGATGTAGACGGTTTCGTGGGCGTGTGGAGCTTGCTGAACCCGGAACTCGCCTTGCGCCACGAACAACTGCTCCGCCTCACCGCCACCCTCGGCGACTTTCGGGAGCTGGATTGGCAGAGCCCTTACGCTCGCCATGCTCTGCAACTGGTATGCTGGCTCAATGCCAAGGAAAAAGAGTTGTTTTATGTGCCGTTCGGGGCGCCTGCGCTGCGCCGCCGCGAAGACGAGGCTTCGGCAGAGAAATTCGAATGGTTTTTGCCCCGCTTTCAGGAGGTAGTGGAGAACCCCGAAGCAGCGCGCGCAGTGTGGGAGCCAGAGTACGAGCGGGTTCAACTGGCCACCGCTGTGCTACAAGGCCCAGATGCCACGATTACCCGCTATCCGGCAATTGGGCTGGTGGTGGTGCGGGCGCCGGCGCCACTGCCGTATTATGCACTGTTCGGACCCACGGCTGGCTTTGACATGGTGTTGGGAATCTATGATGGGCAGCGCTACGAATTCGAGTATAAGTACACCACTTGGGTGGACCTTGAAAGCCGTCCGACGCTGCCCCGCGTGCCGCTCGATGCCTTGGCCGCCCAGCTTGACGCGCGGGAACGAGCCCCGCACCGCTGGACCTTCGACGGCGTAACGGATACCGGCCCGTTGCTACGCCTGGCCGGTAAAAGCCTTGGTAAAGCGCAGCGCTACGCCGATCCTGATCAGCGGCCTATTCACGCTTCTTCTATTGCGCCGGGAGAGCTAGAGCAACTGGTAGTCGCTTTTTTTCAAAAGAAATACGCTGCTATTCAAGCAAAACGGTACTGGACCTGGGCAGAAATAAAAGCGGCTGGACAATAGCGAAAACTGCGCGCTACACTTCCCCGCCGAAGCCCACAATCTGCAACGAGCTGATGCCGCCGACGCCTTTGCACACATTGATTTGGGTGCTGACGCGCTCCTTTAGCGCCTCGACGTGAGAAATGATGCCAATGGTTTTGCCGGTGCCCTGCAAGGTTTCGAGCGCGGAAAGGGCGACGTCCAGGGCATCTGGGTCGAGAGTGCCGAAGCCTTCATCAATGAAGAGCGTATCAATTTGGGTGCGGTGGCTGGCCAACTCAGATAGTCCCAGGGCCAGGGCCAAGCTCACCAAGAAACTCTCCCCTCCTGACAACGAATTCATGCTGCGGCTGCTGCTCCCCTGGTACTCATCAACGATAAGCAAATCCAGGTGTTCTTGCGGGTTGCGCAGAATGCGGTATCGGTCGGTGAGGCGGTGCAAGTGGCGGTTAGCGAGGTCAGTGAGGCGGGCAAGGGTCAATCCTTGGGCGAATTCGCTGAACTTCTTGCCGTCGGCGGAGCCGATGACTTCGGCGAGTTGGCGCCAGCGCCGAGCTTCTTGCTCCTGAGTTGAAAGCTGCTCTGCCAGGGCAGCGTGGCGTTCCTGGCCGCTGCGGTGGTCGTGCAGGCGCTGTTGCCGCTGGCCTAGTTGCTGATTGAGGGCGGCTAACTGCTGGTTGCTGGCGGTTAGCTGCTGTTCTATAAACTCCAAGGGCTCCTCGGTGAGGGCGCGGGCTTGCTCTTGGTGGAGCTGCTGCGCCAAGTCGGTGAGGGTCTGCTGGATGACGGCCAGCGCCTGCTCGTGCCGTTGGAGTTGGTCGGCGAGGCGGCGTACTTCCGGGTCGGGGAGGAGCAGGGCCGTGAGGGCGGTAGGATCCGGAGTGAGGCCAGCAACGGTGAGGGCGGCCGTAAGCGTGGTGTGCTGTTGCTCCCGAAGCTGCTGCTGCAACTGAGCGTCTTGCTCTCGCTGCTGCTGCTGGGTGGTTGCCAGCGCTAACGCAGTTTCGTGCTGCTGAAGCGCCTGCTCGGCCTGTTGCCGCCGGGTTTCCGTTTGGCGCACCGCTTCTTCTAGCTGCTCGCGCGCCTGGGCTACGTTGGGGCCGGCAAAAAGCTCCTGCCGCTGGCGCTCTTGCGCCTGAATGGCATTGTACTGGTCGAGCACAGTTTGCTTACGGGCGCGCAGCCAAGCGTCTAACTCGGTTTTCTGCCGCTCGGTTTCACTCGCGGTTACACTTACGCCGCTCAACTCGTTGGTGGCTTTGTCGCGCTGCTGTTGCTTATCGGTAAACTCCAGAATGCGTAGGCGGGCTTGCTCCATCAGGGCGCGGCCGTTTTCCTCGGTGAAGACCATGCCGAAGTTTTCGAGCTGACTTTGAATCATCATTCGGGCCGCTGGGCCACGTTCCTCGGCATCAGTTAGTTCTGTTTCCAGCTTTAATACCACCTGCGCGTACTCTTGCTGCTGGCGCGTGGCTGCTTCCTGCTCGGTGGTAGCCTGCAAGAGGTGCTGGTTGGTGGCATTGTGTTGGTCGCGCAGGTCCTTCAACTCCTGCACCACGGCTTTCACTTCTTCGGCCGCCATCTTCTCCCCCGATTCGGGCAAGAGCTGAATGGTAGCTGCTGGCACTTCCGCTGGCTCGGAGCCGGCTTGCTCCAGCATGGTAACGTAGGTGTTGAGGCGATTGAAGCGCGTGCCTAAGGCCCGCACCCGCTGGCTCATCTCTTCCTCGCGTTGCCGGTCGTGTTGAAAGGAATCTTCGCTCACGCCGAGCACACCCGCTAGGTACGGGTGTTCGGTGGCCCCGCATACCGGGCACGGCTGGCCAAGCTCCAGGAGTTGCCGCGTATCGGTGTGCGACAAAATCAACTGCTGCATTTGAAGGCTGCGGCGCAGATCGTCCCAATGCTGCTGTTCTTTTTCCTGCTCGCGCACCAAGCTAGCCACGTGGTAGCGCAGGCGGTGCAGCCAGGCATTGCGGGTGTCGAGGGTGGTTTGCTGGCGGGTAGTGAGGGTTTGTAGGTGGTGGCGGGCCTCAGCGGCAACCTGCTGATGCCGGGTAGCCGCCTCGGTGGCTTGCTGTTGGCGCTGGCGAGCTTCGTAGAGGCGCTGGCGTAACTGGCCGACTTCCGCTTTCAGATGCTCCCACTGCTGCAAGCTGGCCGAAAGGTCGGGTAGCGTCTCGTTTAGCTCGCTTACGTTGGCGTTCAGTTCCAGCCACTTAGTTAGCTCGCGCACCTGCTCGTGCAGGGCGCGAGTGCGGGTAGCGGCTTGTTCGGCCGTGGCTTTCAACGACTTACAAAGCTCGTTTTTTTGCTCGTATTCTTCTTTTGCCAGTTGTAGCTGCTTGTTGGCTGCGCGCATCGAATTATCTAGCAGCTCGGCTTCCCGCAGCTTGGGCTCTTGCTGCTGGCGGGTGGTGGTGGCAGATTCGTAGGCTTGTTGCGCGGTGGTGCGAGCGGTAGCAGCCGTGTCGCGGAGCTGCTGTAGCTGCGGGAGGCGCTGCCGAAACTGCTCGGCCTCTTGGCGCAGCCGGCTGATGTGCGCATCAGACTGCCGAAGCAAGGCCCAGTCGGTGGCAAAGGGGGCCGCTTGGGTGTGTAACGCGAGGCGCTGCTTCAGGGGGGTAAGGGTGTCGGCTTGGGCCGTTAGCTGGAGCTGGCGGGCGTGGCTTTCCTGGTGGCGCGTGCGCAGCTCCTGCAAGCGCCGCAGCCAGGTTTGAGTTTCCTGAAGCTTTTGCCGGGAAACGGTGGTTTCGTCGAGCTGCTGTTGCAACTGCCGGATTTCTATTTCTAAAAGGGCCACTTCCTCGGGTGAGAGCAGCACCACGCCCGCTAGCCCGGTACGCAGGGTTTCCACTTGCTGCGCTTCCTGCTTGGCTTTCTCGAAGGCGGCTCGCGAAATATCAGAGTACTTCTTGGTGTCGGTAATCTTTTCCAGGAGCTGCGCCCGCTCGCCGGCCGTGGCTTTCAGAAACTTGGTGAAGTCGCCCTGGGCCAACAGCACCGAGCGCAGAAACTGCCGGTACTCCAGCCCGCTCAGTTCTGCCACCCGCGGCGGCACCTTCGACTTGTAGGTTTCCAGAAACGGCCAGGTTTCCTGGCCGTCGTCGGCTACTTTTCGCTCGCTTAGCTCCATGCGCGGGTCTTGGAGCTTGCCTTCGGGGCGCTTGCGGGCGCGGTATTGGCCCCACTTCGAGCGGTACTGCTGGCCGTTCACTTCAAACTCCACCTCGGCCCAGCTCTCGCCGGTGCCGTGGCTCATTACTTGCTCGGGGCCGCTGGTTTCGTGGCGCGGCACCTGCCCGTAGAGGGCCAGCGTAATGGCATCGAGAATGGTGGTCTTGCCGGCCCCCGTAGCTCCCGTAATAGCAAACAACCCGGCTTCCGAAAGCGGCGTCACGCTGAAATCAACGCTGTGCTCTCCGCGCAAGGAGTTGATATTGAAGAAGCTAACGCGGAGAATTTTCATGAAAATAACCGACTAGAGGAGAAATCGGGATATTAATGTAAAGCGCAGCATAGTGCATCTGTTCGCGTAACGACCAGATAAATCGGCGTTCAAGGGCGAAGCATCGGCAGCAAGAAAGCAAGAACTACCCACGCCATCAAACGTCGGGCTTCACCAACCCAAACGAAAGCTTGACCTAGCGTCGCTCATGGTTTTAAACCACGAAAATACTGTAAAATGCTAGGAGTATTGTTAGGTTTAGTTTCGCGTTAGAGGGACTCGTTGAACTGCCACAAGACTTTCGCTCTACTGGGGGACGCCAAAATTGGGGGAGCTGTCCTCGTGCCAAGTGAAAGGTTTCGCTCGAATTTGCCGCGCCCAACCCGCTTGGCTGCGGCGGGCAGCGTGGTAGATGATGTAGTCCTGCTGGTTGATTTCAACGAAGCAAGCATGGCCCGGTCCGAAAATGGAATCCGTCTTCGAAAATACCGGTTTGGGTTCCTTGCGCCACGAAGCTGGATCTAGTACATCACCGCCCAGGTAAGTGAGCTGGCCCAAGCAATAGTCATCGGTCCAACTACCACTGGCCGAGTAAATAAGGAAGATGCGGCCGTTGCGGGTTAGCACCTGCGGGCCTTCATTCACGTGAGGGTATCCTTGTTTTTCCCAGTGATATTCGGGCCGGGAAATACAGACTCGGTCAGACGCAATAGTCCACGGGTCGCTCATGCGGGCGATGTAGATATTCTGGCTGACGTTGGTAAATCCTTCCCACCCCGACCAAACAAAGTACTGCTGCCCATCGTGCGGCGTAGCGAGTACCGTACCGTCAATGGCCCAGCGGTCGGTGGGAACGTCGAGCTTGCCTTTGAACTCGTAGTCGCCTTGCGGGGCGTTGGAGGTGCCGGCAAGGGCATAAAGCCGCTCCTCCCCGTTTTTAGCGTTGTAAAGAGCGAAATAGAGGTACCATTTCCCGTCAATTAGCTGCAACTCGGGGGCCCATATCTCCACAAAATCAGGCGTGGTCCCTTGGTTGCCCGGCCATACCTCAACGAATTCGGCAGTAGCCATTTCCGTTAAGTTGGAAAACTTGCTTACTAGAATTTTCTGCTTGAACCGGTCAACGGTGCAGTAGTATAGCTTGTTTTGGTGCGAAATAACCCACGGGTCTTCTCCGTCATCTACCAGCACGTGCGTTTGGTCGCCGCTTGGGGGCAGCGCCCGCGCATTCTTCGTTAGCTCGTTTATTTCCGCTACGGTCATCGGCGCTAAATGCGCCTCCTGATAAATATGGTCGTCAGGTAGAGGCATGCTCGCAGTAAGTAAATTATTGGCGCTAGGTAGTAAGGCCAAACGGCCAGTTCTCCTCCCCGGCTGAGGAGAACTGGCCGTTTGGCTTCTACGCCTCACCCATCATCAGCCCCTCGATGGTATGGCCCTGCTCGATAATTTCTAACTCGTCAACTAACCGGCAGGTAAGGTGCTGCTTGAGACCTTCGGGTAGCGTTTGGTAGAAGGCCCGGGTGATTTGCAGATCGTGGCGCTCGGCGTTGTTGGCCGTGGGCGCATCCACGCCGAGTACCAGCGCCGGCCGGGCTTTATTGGAATAGTTGGCCGTGCCGCGGTGAATGGTCAGGGCCGAGCGGGCCGAAATATCGCCCATCTGGGGCATTTTGCGCTGAGCCCGCTGCTCGTAGCGGGGGCTGTTGGCTTTGGGTGGAAACATGTCATGTTCGAAATCAATTGGCAGGTCCCACTGCGTGCCGGGAGCTACTTCGAACGGACCCATGTCCTCGGTTACGTCCACGGTGGTGAGATTGAAGGCCAGCGAGTTGAGTCGGCGGCCAATAAGCGTATCGTCGGGGGCGGGGAAGTCGCGGTGCCAGGGCTGATTCACGGCGCCGGGGTTGGGCACGTCGAAGCCGATTTCCACGATTTTATAGTCCGGTCCGAGCACTGCCTCGCACACGGTTGTCACCCACGGGTGCGTGGCCAGCTCCACGAAGCCACGGATGTCTTCGGGATGAACTTCGACGTAATGGCGTTTGGGGCCGCGGCCTAACGCGCCGCCCGGCCGCTTAAGCGCCGCTTCGTACAACCCGGCAATGTCCTCGCCGAGCTGCTGCACCCATTCGCGGCTGAAAGCGCCCTTAAAGCCGATAATACCGTCGCCGTAGAGCCCGCCCATGATTTGAGCAACGTCGTAGGCGGTTTTGGCGGGATTGATTAACTGCGCTGTTTCCATAGTTCTTTGCCGTTAGATTGTTATTTAATGCACTCTCAACTTCACACCGTGCCTATACGCCGTACCACAAATTGGAACTGCTAGCAAGGTCTACTTCGCTAAATGCCGCATACTAGAATTGTAGGTCAGCCTGCATATGAAAATAGTAGTGGTGTTTTGGTTTGCTAGTAAGCAACAAAAGCTAGCCTTTGTGACTGTACTTTTAAAAGTAAAGTCCTTCAACAACAAGTAACTCCTATTTTCGCTGCTTGCAAAAGCAAAATGAGCGAACTGCTTCTGAAGGTGGAGAACTGAAACTTCAAGGTATAGCAATATTCTGGGTCTATTAATATCATATGAAAGTAGTGATTTTACCACTTATAGGCGTTTGTCTGTTAAGCACTCGACTAGCCTTTAGTCAGTCGCCAGCAACCATTCCGTTAGATGTGGCAGTGGCCGATTCATTGGATCAACTTCCGTTGAAAAGCTTGCTGCCTGCCATAAACTATTGGGGTCCCGACCGTGGAATAATGCCTAAAGACAAGGGTATTATCTATGGTAGTTGCGTGCAGCGATTGGGTTTTAGTAGCGGCGGCTTCGGCCAATACGTCCGGTTGTATAATCTTACTTCAGGAAAGGCGATGCGTTTAGAGGTAAAACCCGCTTTCAAGTCGGCCAAGCAGAACTTGTTCTGTGTTGCGCTGCCGCCTGGCCGTTATGCATTGCACCTTTACGAATACACGGAAAGCAAGTGGTACGGCGGTGAGATGCAAGTAGAAAATATTCGCAAAACCGATTCAACAGCTGTCAGGGCAGTTAACACAGCAGCCACACGATATGTGTTCACAATAGTACCTGGCGAGTTGCACTATCTGGGTACCTGGCACCTCGATAAAGCGGGTCAGCCCTATTTCTCAGACGATAAAATTACCACTGATGAGCACCTGCGTCGTACTTATAAAAAGCTCGACCTTGACAAGGCCCAATTGGTTGTGCCGAGGTGAATTGTCTCGTTGAAATTTCGCACTTCGAAAGTGAATAACCAGAGAAATGGCTCTGGAAAAGAGTACCGCTATTGCCGGGCTTACTACTTATTCTTTCGGCAGTGATATTCTGCAACTTAGAAGAATATTAATAGCGACACAGATGAATGTATTGCTTCGTCTGTGTTGCTATTAACGTGATAGATTCTTTAATGCTCCTTATGAATTTGAGAATAAGGATGAGTAAAGAGGATCATTGCACTCGTGCAGAGTCAGATAATCCCAGTGGACAAAGCTACTTGTTTGCTATGTTGCCAACCATTGAAACGCCCCGCCTGTTACTGCGCAAAATCGAACTAACCGACGCGCCCGGCATTCTGGCGTTGGACTCCGACCCCGACGTATTGCGCTACGTGCCGAACGCGCCCATCAGCACCTTGGCCGAGGCTACGGGCATTGTTGAACACATCCGGGCGCAGTATCAGCGCAACGGTATCGGGCGCTGGGCGGTGAAGCGTAAGACCGATGGCGCGTTTGTTGGCTGGTGCGGGCTGAAGCTGGTCGATGATGCCGTAACCAACGGGCACACCAACTACTACGACATCGGTTACCGCCTACTAGCTCAGTACTGGGGCAGCGGCTACGCCTCGGAAGCAGCCGAAGCCAGCTTGCGTTACGGGTTCGAGGTGCTGCAACTGCCCGTTATCAATGCCACCGTGATGCACGAGAACCTGGCGTCGCGCCGAATTTTGGAAAAACTTGGGCTGGCGCGCACGGGTGAGTTTACGGAGGTTGATGGCGCCGCGTGGTACTGGTATGAGAAGGGAAATAAGTTTACTTAAACTCGCGCTAGAATTAGTTCTGACTCTCCTTTCCAACCTACCCGCCCCATGAAATCCTGCCTGCTCGTCTTCCTGTTCGCCCTTACCACCGTCACCTACGCTCAAACTACTCCCGTCAAGGTTGAAGTAAAGCAAGCCAATGGCCGCTATGAGCTGTTGCGCGGCGGTAAACCGTATTTTATTAATGGCGCAGGCGGCGGGCAGTTTCCGGAGCGCATCAAAGCTTACGGCGGCAACTCGGTGCGCACCTGGGGCACTGGTGGCGCGGCTAAGGTGCTGGCGGAGGCCAACAAAAACGGCCTTACCGTGATGCTGGGGCTCGATGTGGCCCGGGAGCGGCACGGTTTCGATTACAACAACCCGCAGGCCGTAGCCGAGCAGCTACAGAAGGTACGCGCCGAAGTCCTGAAGTACAAGGACGACCCGGCCGTACTGTTTTGGGGCATCGGCAACGAGCTGAACCTGGAATATACCAACCCCAAAGTCTGGGATGCCGTGCAGCAGATTGCCCAGATGATCCACGAAGTAGACCCCAACCACCCCACGAGCACCGTGCTGGCCGGCCTCAACCAGAAAGAAGTCGACTACATCAAGGCGAAGTGCCCGGCCGTGGATATTCTCAGCATCAACACTTATGCCGGGCTGGCCGCCATTCCGCAGCAGGTGCGCACCACCGGCTGGACCGGCCCCTACGTGGTAGCCGAATGGGGCCCTACTGGCCACTGGGAAAGCCCCGTTACGCCCTGGAAGGCCTCAGTGGAAGAAACCAGCAGCCAGAAAGCCGCCGTATATCAGAGTCGCTACGAAGCTTCGGTGGCCAAAGACAAAACCCAGTGCCTGGGCACCTACGTGTTTCTGTGGGGCCAGAAGCAGGAGCGCACGCCCACCTGGTACGGCATCTTCACCGAAGACGGCAAGGAGTCGGAAGTGGTGGATGTGATGCAGTACCTGTGGAGCGGGCAGTGGCCCCAAAACCGCGCCCCGCACCTAACCGATTTTCGCCTCGATGGCAAACGGGCCACGGATAACGTATATCTGCAACCCGGCCAGAGCTACCCGGTTACGGCCACCGTCACCGACCCCAACAAAGACGAGCTTACGTACCGGTGGGAGCTGCTCCCGGAAAGCACCGATCTGAAGTCTGGCGGCGACCGGGAAAGCCGCCCCACCGCTATTCCAGGTATGGTTCCGGCCGGAGCCAAGGCCCAAACGGCCCTGAAAGCCCCCACCCAAGAAGGCGCGTACCGCCTATTCGTCTATGCCTACGACGGCCACGACAATGTAGCCACGGCTAATATTCCGTTCTTCGTGAAGCAGAAGTAGCAACTGGCTTGTTCGGGAGGCCAAATAGTTCTCCTGGTTGATCAGGTTTACCACCAGCGTCACCATAGTGTCCTTATCCTCGGGCTTGCTCTCAGCAATGAGCAGGGTGAGGGCCACCAGCGCATTGTCGGCGAGGCGGCGGGAGCCGTCGGGCTTGTAGAGGCAGTGGTTTCGGTCGAGGAACCAGACGAACAGGAACGCGGCAATGCGCTTGTTGCCGTCGGAGAAGGAGTGATTTTTCACTACGAAGTAGAGCAGGTTGGCCGCTTTTTCTTCCACGCTTGGGTACAGGTCTTCGCCCCCGAAGTTTTGGTAGATAGCGCGCACCGAGCTTAAACCGAGGCGTCTTTCTCGCGGCCAAACAGAGCACTGCCGCCGAACTGCTTCCGCAAGCCTTCCACGGCCTCCAGACCCGCCTCGTACGTCAGCGCAAAAGGCTCGTCGGAAGCAGTAGCGCGCACGCGTAGGCGCTGGTGGTCGTATTGGTCGAGCACGTCGAGGGCGCGGGCGTAGTCGCTGAGCACCCGCAGCAGCGTATTCGATTGGTCGGAGGTTAGCTCCTGGCTGGTCGCCACTTCGCTTTGTAGTTGCACCAGCCGCTTGAGGTCGGCAAGTTGACGGACACTTTCTTGCAGGCGCAGTTCATTCAGCGCATAGCCCTGCACCAGATACTGCCGCAATACCTGCGTCGCCCACTGCCGGAAATGCGTGCCACGCAACGACTTCACGCGGTAGCCGACCGAAATAATAACGTCGAGGTTGTAGTGTTTGACGCGGTAGTTTTTACCGTCAGCGGCAGTTGGTAAGGATTCCTTACCAACTGCAATTTCTTCTAATTCACCTTCCTTGAAGACGTTGCGCAAATGCATAGTGACGTTAGGCCGAGAAACGTCAAACAGGTCGGCCATCAGGGCCTGCGTCAGCCAGACGGTTTCGTTTTGCAGTTGCACCTAGAGCTGGGAGTTGCCGTCGGGTGACTAGTAGAGGAGAACGTTGTTGGTGGAGGACATGAGTAGCCGAACAAGAAGTGCCCGGTCGAAGTAGCGGCTATTTTCAGTATCTCAACAGTAAGACTTTATTAAACATCCCCTACACTCCGCCACCAATCAGTACCAAGAACACCAGGCTCTTCTTACTGAGCCCGGCGTTTCTCGTCTTCGGCTCCGCTGCGCCGGTTGGTGGCAGTAGTGTTGTCATTGCCCAGCTTCCAACTCAACGACAATGTTACGGCGCGGGAATCCCGGCGCAGGAAAAGGTTTTCCTGGTAGTTGTTGTAGCGCGATACGGCCCGCAGCGGGCTAGTGTAAAAGATGTCGGTGGCAGCCAGCTTCACATTGCCTCGCTTTTCCCACACGGCCTTCTGCACGCCCAGGCCGACCTGGCCAAACGGTTCGAACACAAAGAACCCCACCCGTTGCCGCGACTCATACGTGCCGTTCAGCTCGGCGCTCCAGCCTTTGCCGAACGTGAAGGTGCTGTTGCTACTCAACGAGCAGGCCGCCCGGCCGCGGTTGAGGGCCGTACCCACCAAGCTGCCCTGATAGTGGATGTAGTACAGCACCACGTTGTTGTAGATGTTCCACCACTTGGCTGGCGTCAGGGGAGCCGTGAGGGTTAGGGCGCCGTACTGCTGCCGGGTCAGGTTGACGTACTGCGACACAGTGGAAGTGTCACTTTCGGGCTGCGCCACGTCCGTGATGGGGTTTTGGGTGACACTGAAGCTCAGGCCGGTGGTAAACTTTTGCTTGAAGGTGTGCGTCAGTTCCACGTTGTAGCTGGTTTCTGGCCGCAGGTCGGGGTTGCCTTTGCCGGAAGTAGTGGGGTCGATGACGAAACGGAACGGGTTAAGTTGCCGGTACGAAGGCCGATTGATGCGCCGACTCAGCGAAGTGGATAGTTCGTGCTGGTCGTTGAGCGTGTACTTTAGGCCGGCGCTCGGAAACAACTGGTAATAGTCGCGCCGGAAGTTGTTGTCGGCTATCTGCTGGCGGCCTTCCATTATCGTTTGCTCGCCCCGCAGGCCCGCTTGCACGTTCAGCTTAGTGAAGGTGTGCGTCAGGTTTACGTACCCGGCCGTGATGACTTCGTCGTACGTGAAGCGGTTGGTGCGGCCGAGGTCGACGGTAGTTATTTCGTTGACGGTATTTTCAAACAGCACATCGTTATCAGACGACACCTGGCTGGCTTTGGCGCCGGCTTCGAGGTTGGTTTTGGGACTGAGAGCCTGCGTGTAGTCGGCCTTCACGGCCCGGATGATTAGCTCGCCGGTCTGGTCGCCCGTCAGGGTAGTCGTTGGCCGCCCCGACAGCTCGAAGAAAGTGGTTTGGCGCTGAAGCCGGTGCGTGTAGTAGTTGGCGTAGTCCACGTCGGCCGTCAGTTCCGGGCTGCCGGTTGCGCCATGGCTGAAGGTATGTTTGAAGCTGAGGTTGCCCGCCACGTTGGGGTTGAAACCCTCGGTTCTACTCAAGGCTGTGTAATAGTCCGTCATCTGGCCCGCTGCATCGTAGAAGGTGCTCGTATTTACGCCCGTCCCGTTCGGACGCGGATTCGGAACCGCAAACCCGTTGATGGCCCCGCCAAGCACCGTTTTCTTCGCCAGATTGAGATCAGCGCCAATTTTATAAATCAGGAAATGGTCGCTGGACTGGATGCGGTTGCGCTGGTCGCTGGTGCTTTGCAGCACCGAGGGAGCCTCGGCGTTCAGCGAGTCGTAGAAGTAGCGGTACGTATTCCGAATGCCGAAGCCTCTGCGCCGGGTGTAGTTGGCGGAAGTGAAGATGTTGAGGCTCTTGCGCCGGTGGTTGCCGGAAAAACCAGTGGTAAACTTGTTGTATTGCGTGCGGCCGTAGCTAGCGTTCAGGGCGCCGTTGGTGCCCAGGCGTTGGTCCTTTTTGAGGTTGATGGCAATGATGCCGGCGCTGCCCTGCGCGTCATATTTGGCCGGCGGATTGGTAATCAGCTCGATGCTCTTGAGTTGGTCGGCGGGCAGGGCGCGTAGGTAGTCGGCCAGCTCGGCGCCCGTCATGGGCTGGCGCTTGCCGTCGATGAGCACCAGCAAACCCTGCCGGCCCCGCAGCGCTAGGTTGTCGTTGCCATCCACCGTCACGCCCGGGGCGCGCGAAAGCACATCGAGGGTGGTGTTACCGGCCGCCAGCGTCGAGCCCTCCACGTTTACCACCGTGCGGTCGGGCAGGCGCTCGAATAAGGGTTTCTGGCCGACTACCTGCACTTCTTTCAACGCCGTGGCCGCGCTGTGTTGCAGCGTAATGCCCGGCAGCGTCAAGCTACCGCCCGCAGGCAAGGCAAACGGCTCACTCCAGTACCGTACAAAGCCCATCTGCGCTGCCGATACCCGGTAACGCCCTTCGGTTGGCCGCTCGAAACGAAAAGCGCCGCTAAAGTCACTGAATTCGGTTTTTACCACCGTGGAATCCGCCGCGCGATGCAGCGTCACGGTGGCGTAGTCAATGGCGGTGCCTGCTACAGAGCGCACGATCCCCGTTATATTGCCAGCGGTTTGCGCTTTGGCAGGCGCAACGAGTCCAGTTAGCCCTGCCACCAAAATTCCGGCCGCAAACGATAAAAAGCGAGTAGAGATTTTGCAGTTCAAAGGATCAGAAAGAATAGGTGGCAAGGAAAGGGGTTGCAACTCGCCACCAGAGGCAGCGTCCGCCAAGCGTAGCGAGTACCAGTGGCCGCTTCGGTTTAACTAACCCACAATCGGTAGCCAAGCAGTATTCAGGTGTGGATACCGCGCCAACCTTCGGACGTTACAGACCGAGTAGTTATTTTTTCAAGCTGGTTGCCCCATACCTGGGTTGGTGCCGTAAGGTCGTGCTGATGTAGTGACAGCCTTCGAACTCATCGAATTCAAGAGATAGCCAGAGCAGAAAGAATGTAGAGTGACTACGGCCTAAACTGAAAACAGAAAACCCACCACAACTAGTTGTGGTGGGTTTTCTGTTTTCAGTTTAGGCCGTAGTCACTCTAGCAACTCAGATTGGCGGTCTTCACTCAGCTATTTCACCTTGAAAACCTTGTCGAGAAACGCCGCGGTGTACTTCAGCGTGGGCTCAAACCACGGATTGAACAGCGGGAACGTGTGCGGCGCCTCCGGAAACCCATGCTCTTCGTGGTAGATACGCAAGGCATCGAGCTTCTTAATCATGTCCGTCCGGCCCGCGTGCATTCTATCCACCGAGCTGTTGATGAAAGCTATGGGCGGCGTTTCGCTGGTCACATGGTTCAGAGCGCCAGCTTGGTGCCACAACTCGGGCTTCTCGGTTTTGGAGGCGCCAAACCAGTAGGTGGCGGCGGAAATGCCTTTGCTGTCGTCGCCTTCGCCTGATTCGGGGTGAATGAAAGCTAATGTGCCATCTACATCCACAATGGCCTGCACGCTGCTGGAATGGCTTTGGTGGCAGGCGTCGCCTTCCAAGGTTTTGTCGCCTTTGGTGGTGCCTAGCAGCGTGGCTAGTTGCCCGCCAGCCGAAAAGCCCCAAACCGCAATTTTGGTGGTGTCTATGGTATAAGTCTTCGCATTGGCGCGCAACCACCGCACGGCAGCTTTCAAATCGGTAACGGCGGCCGGGTAAATGGCCTCTGTGGAAAGCCGGTATTCCGCCGTTACCGTCACGTAGCCTTTCGCGGCCAGTTGCTGGGCCATCGGGACGTGCTGCGAACGGTCGCCGGAACGCCAGCCGCCGCCGTGAATAAGCAATACGGCCGGATATCCTTTCTTACGACTGGCTTTCGGTCGAAAAATATCGAGTTGTAAGTTGCGGCTGCCGATGGTGCAGTAGGTCAGGTTGGTCTTCGCCTGAATAGTAGCGGGCACGGCCGGTCTGGCCACGCTGATATCGGGATAATTCTTCTTGGCTTTGCTGAAGGCGCTATGCACCGTGAACGATGTATCGCGCGGCGCTGGCAGTTGCTGGGCCACGGCCGGCAGAATCTGGCAAGCCAGCAGGCAACTCAATGCAGCCAGCCTGCCAAGTATCAAACGAATAGTATCTGTGGCCATAAATGGGTGATGAAACTGCGTAAAAGCAGGTTTTACGGTCCTGCTGCGCTGATTGAAGCATCTTGCTAGTGTAAGTGTAGTAGACTTATTCAACACTACAGCGAACCGAGTGAGATGCTTCAATCAGCGCGGCAAGACGTTCTTAAAAACGTCGTAGAATTCTACAACTACTTCGATATGAAGTGCAGCTTGTTCCCCACGCAGAGAACAGCAAATAAGCCTACAGCCTCTCCAATAACTCGTCGAAGGTGCGCAGCAACTCAGTGCGGCTGGCTTCAGGCTCTGCTTCCAGGCGCTGCTCGAACACTTCGCGTTCCGTGAAGTCGTGGAGGCTGCGGGTGAGGGGAGCTTCCGCATCTTGTTCGTCGCCGAGGGCGCGGAGCTTTACTAGGCGGAAGTGCCGACGGGCCAGCACCTCTAGCTGCTTGCGGTCCAACTCCTGAATTACGCGTAGCAATGCTTCCGCTACTTCCAGTTGAGTTAGCTCGGAATGAATCTGCACATCCGCCCAAGCGGGGAGGGCATAGCCGGCGTTGTCGTAGCTGGTCAGGAGCAGAATCACTTCGTCGAGCGCGCCGTGGAAGCGCACCAGCCGCCGGGCGCTAGGCACCGGCAGAGCCTCCAAGGTTTGCAATTTCCCGCCCCCAAACTCTAGCAGCAGCACTTCCTTAGGATGGTCAACCTCGGAAAACGACAGTGGAATAGGCGAGCCAGAATAGCGAATATGCTCACGCCCACCCACGCGCTGCGGCCGGTGCAAATGCCCGAGTGCCACATAATCAAAGATTTCGGGAAAGTGGTCGGCCGTAATCTGGCCCAGGTTGCCGACGTGAATGGTCCGCTCGGAATCGGAGGGGGCCGCGCCGGCGGCGTACAGGTGGCCAGTGGCCAGCACGGGCAGGCCAAAGTCTTTGAGCTGCCACACCTGCTCCACCTCGGCCATACGGCCGTAGTGGTCGGCAATTCCTTGCTTGATGCGGGTTTCGCGCTCCTCGGCCGTTTCGCCGGGCACCGAGAGGCGCACGTCCCGGTCGCGCAGGAACGGCACGGCGCACACCACGAGGCCGGGTTTGCCGGTGGTATCGTCCAGCACCAGCACCTGGTCCTCGAAGCAGTCAGGCACGCACCCGACCACGTGCACGCGCAGGTGGCGCAGCAGCCGGGCCGGGGCGTTGAGCGTGGCGGGGGAGTCGTGGTTGCCGCCCACCACCACAATGTCGCGGCAGTTGGTGCCGCGCATATTCAGCAGGAACGAGTAATACAGCTCCAGCGCCTGGTTGGAAGGCGAACCAGTATCGAAAATGTCGCCGGCTACTACCAGCACTTCCACGCGCTGCGCTTGCACCGTTTCCACCAGCCAATCGAGGAAGTGGCGGTGCTCATCGGTGCGTTCGTGGCCGCTGATAAAGCGCTGGCCGAGGTGCCAGTCGGCAGTATGAAGTACACGCATAGTTTTCAAAGATAATGCGTCAGTTATCGGTTCCCGCAGCGCAGCACCACGAAAAACACAGAAGCTCGTCGAGAATAACCTCAACGAGCTTCTGTGTTTTTCGTGGCGGAAACTCTCCTAGTGCACCTCCTGCGACTGGAACGTGGTAACGGCTTCGCCTAAATCGTGCACTTGCACGCTGTCTGGCAGCGCTGCATCCAATATACTGGAACCCGCCGCTGAGCGGTAGCCACCGGCGCAGTGCACCAGCACTGGTTTGTCGGTGGGTACTTCGTGGGCCCGCTCGCGCAGTTCGGGCAACGGAATTTGCAGCGAGTTTTCGAAGATAGGCTGCTGGTTTTCAGTGCTGTTGCGAATGTCAACGATAGTGAAATCTCCCGGCCGCTCCCGTACGTGCGTAACATCCGTGCCGGGGCTCGTGACGGGGAGTTGCTGCGGCGTTACCAAGGCGCCTTTGATATTGAGCTCGTAGCCGATTTTAGCGGTTTTGCGGATCACCGTGTCCAGCGCGATTTGCGAATCGGCCAGCAGGTAAAACGTTTCCTCGGGGCCTACCACCGAGCCAAGCCAAGTTTCGAACTTCGGGCCGTCCATGAGGTTGATGGCGCCGGGCAGGTGGCCCGCCCGAAATTGCTCGGCCGGCCGCGTGTCGATAATGAGGGCTTTGGGGTCGAGGTCGGCATCGGGTTGCAGGCGCGGCACCCGCCGGATGCTGTCTTCGAAAGGAAGGGCGCCTTGCTTGTTCAGCACCACATCGTGCCCGAAATACTTGGGCCGAAAGGGCTGATCTTCCAGCAACACCTTCACAAACTCGGCCTGCGACATAGGTTGCAGAGCGTAGTTGGTTTGCACTTCCTTGCCAATGGTGCTGTCGAGTTCGGGGCTAGTGGTTTTGCCACATAAGCTACCAGGGCCGTGGGCGGGATATACTTTCGTGTTGGGAGGCAGCGTCATCAACTTTTGGCGAGTGCTATGGTAGAGCTGCCCGGCAAGATCTTCGCGATTATGGCCCCCCATTTTGTCGGCTTCCCGCAGGTCGGGGCGGCCTACGTCGCCCACAAACAAGGTGTCGCCGGTGAACACGGCGCGGGTATGCGCAAACTCGTCTATCAGCAAGATGCAGATGCTGTCGGGGGAGTGGCCTGGGGTATTGATGGCGTGCAACTCCATGTTACCCAGCGTTATTCGGTCGCCATCGTCGAACGATTGGTGGGGGTAGCTGGCCTTCACTAGCTTGCTACAGTAGATGGTGGCTCCGGTTTCCTCGGCTATTTCGAGGTGGCTGCTTACAAAGTCGGCGTGCGGATGAGTTTCAATGACGGCAATAATGCGGGCGTCGTGCTCGTCGGCGAAATCGTAGTAAGGTTGGGGGTCGCGGGCCGGGTCGATGAGAGCTACTTGGCGGCCGCTGCGGATGGCGTAGCTGGCATGCGCTAAGCCTTTATCGTAAAACTGCTGAATTTGTACCGACGCGGTACTACTGGGCAGAGGACTCATGAGGTGAGGGATGTAGTGGATGCGAAACCGCGTGGTAAACCGTAGCCGGACGCATATTCTCAAATATAAGCAAGTGGAATTCTAGGTAAACCGAAAGTAGAAGGAAAAGTATTCTCGAAAAGATGCAAGAGCTTTTAACGCAGCAGGTTGAAATAGTAGTTCTCGCGCAGTGCTAGTCCTTACAAAAAAGAGCCTAGCATATACTACGGACAGGTTGTAGAAAGCAAGTGTGTTTATAGAGCCGCAACATCTTACGGCTCTACGGAAGCAACTTCTGGCAACCGCTCGGTCACAAAAAAGCCCCAACCAAAGTGGCTGGGGCTCTTGTCGATACTGAATTGAGCGGTTGCTTAGGCTTTCGCTTTCTTTTTCATGCCACCGCCCTGCATCTTCTCTTTGCGCTTGTCTAGTTGCTCGTCGCGCATCTGGTTGAATTTTGTTAGCTGGTCGGCGGTGAGCACCGCTTTGAGTTGCGCGTCATATTTGTCGCGGATAACCTTCATTTCCTGACCCGCTCCCTGGCGAGAGTCGGCGGAAGCGAATTTGGTGCGCAGGGCCTGCATTTCCTGATTCTCAGCTAGCGCAATCGTGCGAACCTGCGTCGACTGGTCGGCGGTGAGGCTCAATTCCTTGGTCAGGCGCTGGGTTTGCATGTCGGCGCGCTGCTCGGGCGTTAGGTTGCCGCGGCCTTGGCCCGTGCGGGCTGCGCGGTCGGCCGTAGCTAAATCAGAAGACTGAGCCGAGGCCGCGCCAACGGTAAGCAGGAAGGCAGCAAGTATTACAAGCGTCTTTTTCATGGTCGTGTTGTCTTTAAAGTTGATGACGCTGCTTAGAGGGCGCGGCCACGGCTGGGTTTAATTCGGGTGCCAAGATTAGGACAATGGCTTAGCGGAAGCGGACGAATCCAATAAAGGCCTATATTCGGGGCCGGACAACTGCTTGTAAACGGCTTTTCTTTGCTTCGACTACCAACTCACTTCCTTTCCCTTTCTCCTAAACTTATATGGCAAGTATTTTCGCCAAAAAACCGCTGGCTCAGCTCCTGGGTGAAGCCAACTCTTCCGGCCACGGTACGCTCCAGCGGACGCTGGGTGCGGGCAACTTGGTAGCGCTCGGCGTCGGGGCTATCATTGGGGCCGGCCTGTTTGTGCGCACCGCCGCTGCGGCCGCGCAGGCCTCGGGGCCGGGAGTAACGCTGGCTTTCATTGTGGCCGCTATCGGCTGTGCCTTTGCGGGCCTTTGCTACGCCGAGTTTGCCGCCATGATTCCGATTGCCGGCTCGGCCTACACCTACGCGTACACCACCATGGGCGAGTTCGTCGCCTGGATAATTGGGTGGGCCCTCATCATGGAATATGCCCTAGGCGCGGCCACCGTGTCCATTGCCTGGAGCGAATACCTGAACAAGCTCTTACAGGTCTTTGGGATGCAGATACCCTATAATCTGTGCCACTCGCCTTTCGAAAGTGCCGTTGTGAACGGGGTAACAGAGCATGGCCTTATCAACTTGCCCGCCTTGTTTATCATTGTCATGCTCAGCTTGCTGCTCATCAAGGGCACGCAGGAGTCGGCAACCTTCAATGCGGTTATTGTGGTAGTGAAGGTGGCTATTGTGCTGATCTTTATTGCCGTCGGTTGGCAGTTCATCAACCCCGCCAACCACACGCCTTACCTGATTCCTGATAACGCCGAGCCGGTTCGCAATGCGGCGGGTACGGTAGTGCGCGAATATTCGGCCTGGAACAAGCACGGGCTGGGCGGCGTCCTGGGGGGCGCGGCCATTGTGTTTTTCGCTTTCATCGGGTTTGATGCCGTAAGTACGGCCGCTCAGGAAGCTAAAAATCCGAAGCGCGACATGCCGATTGGTATCCTTGGCTCACTAGCAGTCTGCACGGTCCTCTACATCCTGTTCGGGCACGTGCTGACGGGAGTAGCCAACTGGCGCGAATTTGCCGACCCCGCCAAAGGCGGCGAAGCTTCCGTAACCTACGCCATTAAGGAGCACATGCCCGGCTACGAGTGGCTCTCAACGGCCGTAACGGTGGCTATTCTGGCCGGTTTCTCGTCGGTAATTCTGGTGATGCTTATGGGCCAAAGCCGCGTGTTCTTCTCGATGGCCAACGACGGCCTGATGCCGAAGGCTTTCTCGGACTTGCACCCCAAATTCAACACCCCCTACAAATCCAACCTGGCGCTGCTGGTGTTCGTAGGCGCTTTCGCCGGATTTGTGCCCGGTTCTTTGGCCGGCGACTTGACCTCGTTCGGTACGCTGTTGGCCTTCGTGCTGGTGTCGATTGGGGTATGGCTGATGCGCCGCTCCGACCCCGACACGGTTCGTCCGTTCCGCTCGCCGCTTTCCACGGCCGCTTTCCCGCTGGTGCCGTTCCTGGGCGCAGCCATTTGCCTGCTCATGATTGTGGCCCTGGATGCCGACACCTTGAAGCTGGCGCTGTTCTGGATGCTGCTCGGTTTCGTGGTGTACTTCCTCTACGGCCGCAAAAACTCCAAGCTTCAGCAGGGCATCGTGGTGGTGCCTAGGGAAATGGAAGAGCAAGCTTTCATAAAGGATTAAGCTTCGTTGACAACTTGTAAAAAGACCCTGCTGGTTAGCCAGCAGGGTCTTTTGCGTTTTTTAAGTCTTTTATTTTTTTGAAGTGTCCTGCACTTCACTTTGGAGCTTGATCACCCGGTCGCCGTTTTCTTGAACGATAACAAAAGCCGGATTTTCGGGAGTGCCGTGGCGGGTGATGTCGGAACCCTTAAGCTTGCGGGTGACGGTTTCCTTGTGCGTTTCTTCGATTTTGCCAGTAGCGGTACCCGTGCCGTACTTCCAGCTGACGGTAGTGCCTTTGCGCATAGTAGGGAAAATAAGGAGCAGTGAATGGATGGCAAACAAGGTGTTGCTTATAAACCAGCTTTACTGCTTTGTTGTTGCTTAGGTTCTTGGAAAGATACATGGCGCAGTTGCTGGCTGGCAACGTATATCACGCAAGTAGCAGGCACTGAGCGGTAAGCAACCAGCAGTAACAGCTCAAGCAGCGGCTACCTGATAGGAAGATGAGAGCCAGACACTAAAGGCGAAAGCTGGTGCTTGAATATCTAGTATAAACTATTATATTTTTTTCATGAAAAAATATACATTAGCATCGTTCTATCAAATAGAAATATCGTTACATTTGGAACATGAACCGTGCATTTAGTGCGGTTGCAGTTAAATTCCGTCTTGGAGTTGCTTCTTAGGCTCTAAGATTTTGCCTTCTTCAACCTGAGTCACACCAAACGAAAACAAACTAGTTATGCCCTCTAAGATCCTCTCCTTCATCGTACACGTGCCAGGCACGACTCCTGGTTCTTACCCTGCTGTACCTATGGCTACTACCAAGCCCGACCGCAAACAAGAAACGAAAATGCAGAGCAGCGGCCACTTCACCGCCATCTACGAAAACGACCGTTTTGTACGCTTCAAGTACATTCATAACGCGCAGTAATACATAGCTAAAACAAGGATAAGCTGTTGTTACGACAGGTAGGCGCCGCGCTGCTCTTGTAGGAGCGCGGCGCTTTCCGTGTCTGGACATTAGCTTTTGGGCTAACTTGCAACCTAAACCTTGTGTTTAGTTGCCCATGCTGTCTTTACGTTTTCGTGATCTGCTGTTCCTGTTCACTTCCCTGATTTCTTTGCTGGCTAACAGCCCGTTGAGGGCGCAGCCTACCGTTCCGGTGCTGGATGAAAACGGCTGGTACGGAATTGTGGCGCGCAGCAGTGGCCGCTCGTTGGAAGTACATGGTGGGTCGCAGGAAGCCGGTGCCGCCGTGGTGCAATGGGAATTTACGCATCCTGCTTCTCAGCAGTGGCGCTTTGTACGCGTGGTGCCGGGCGGTGAATACTATCGAATCGAAAACCGCCAAAGCGGCAAATGCCTGACCGTTGATAAGCCCGACGAAAACGCGCCCTTGGTGCAGCGGCCGTGGACGGGTAGCTTTTATCAGCAGTGGAAAATGGAGCCTGGCGGCCCTTTCGGCAGCGTGCAATTGGTAGTGAAAGGCAATAACAATTGCGCCGCCATTATTAACGCCGACAAGTTCAACGGCACCGCCGCGGTGTTGCAACGGCCCCAGAACCGAGCCACGCAGCAGTGGCGGCTGTTTCAGTTGCGCTTGAACGAAGACCCCAACCTTCCCGGTTTTGGAACGCCGGAGTTACTGCCCACGCTCAACACGAGCGGCAATGAACTGCACCCCGTGTTGTCTCCCGACGGCAGCGCGCTGTATTTGTCGCGGACGCGCTATCCGGCCAACACCGAAGGCAACACCGAATCGGGTGATGCTTGGATGAGTGTTTCCAACGACAAAGGGCGCTCCTGGAGCACCCCTACGCGGGTTGATGCTCTCAATACTCCCCAAAACAACGGAGTAATGGCGATAGTAGGGCCGGAAGGCAACTCGCTGCTGGTGCGTGGCACCTATGAGCGTGATGGTAGCTTCCGCGACGAAGGCGTATCTGAAGTTCTTCGCTCTGGGGGTAAAGGAGTACGGCCAGTACCACTCAATATTCAGAACTATTACACAGCAGGCCCGTCCACCACGTTCTTCATGACCCCCGATAAGAAGGTGCTGCTGCTCTCTTTGGAGCGCAGTGACACGCAAGGGGGCAACGACTTATACTTGAGTACCCCCACGCCCGACGGTGCATGGAGCGAGCCGCGCAGCTTGGGTAGCGTGGTCAATTCGCCGGGATTCGAGTTTGCTCCTTGGCTGGCACCCGACAACAAAACCTTGTATTTCAGCTCCTACGGCCACGCTGGCTACGGCAGTGCTGATATTTTCGTGAGTACCCGCCTCGATGAAACCTGGACTCAGTGGAGTGAGCCGCGCAACCTCGGCAATCAACTCAACGGGCCCGGCTTCGATGCCTATTTCACGCTTACGCCCGACGGCAAGCAGGCCTACTATGCGTCGGCCCGCACTGCCAACGGGCCTGCCGACATTTTCCGTACGGCTACCAACGTGCAGCGTACCGTATCTCCCCCTGACTCCACGGCCCCAGTAGTTGTGGCGCCCGTGGTGCCTGCCGTTCCGGCGGTAGTCCCCCGGACCTTGCTTACTGGCCGGGTTCTGAATGCGAAAACCAGACAGCCCTTGGCTGCTGAAGTCAAGATTGTTCGGTTAGATAATAATCTGATTTTCAATGCCACTGCCCGAAGTTTGCCAGGAACGGGGTCGTATCAGTTCACACTGCCGCCTGGCCGCTACCAAGTGCTTGGTAGTAGTGCCACGTTCCTGAACGCCACCGATACCGTGAGCATGACGGGGTCCCGTACCCTTGATTTGCTGCTGGTACCGGCCGCCGTTGGCTCTAGTTTGGAGCTGCCCACCCTGATTTTCGCGCAAGGCAAGTTCACGCTGCTGCCCGCATCCTATGCCGAGCTGAACCGTTTGGCCCGCACGCTCGCCGACAACCCCACGGTCAACATTCGCCTGGAAGGCCACACCGACAATCAAGGGCCTGCGCACCTCAACCAAAAGCTGTCCGAGGATAGGGTAGGAGAGGTGCGGCGCTACCTAATTATGCGGGGCGTACCCGAAAACCGTATCAGCGTAGTAGGGTATGGCGGCACCCACCCGCGTGCCAGCAACGAAAAAGAAGAAACCCGCAAGCTCAACCGCCGCGTCGAGTTCACGATTGTGAAGTAGAAAACCGTTGAATGGCTTGACGCTTGACTGATGGCCGTTCAACGGGCTGGCCCGTAAATGAGAACAGCCTTTCACTAAGTACATCAATAAGTTGCCCGTTCCATGGTTGCCACTATTCTGCGTCAGCTTGATCTACCTAATCTGCCGTCGGCGTCCGGGGTGGAAATTGTGGGCGACACGGTGTACATCATCGGGGATGATTCGCCGTATTTGTACCGCTTTACGGCATCTGACTTACGGCCCGGTCAGCATTTAACGCTTTTCGAAACGGCACATTTCAGCTCGGGTCGCATTGCCAAGGCTATCAAGCCCGACCTAGAGTGCCTCACCACGCTCACCACCTCTAGCGGCGAAACGGGGCTGCTGGTGTGCGGCTCGGGGGCCACGGCAGCGCGAGAAAACGGATTCTGGGTGCCCTTTTCAGCTTCCCAAGGCGAAGCGGCTACGGTGTATCCACTTACGTTGAGCGGGCTCTACGCCCAATTGCGCAAACTGCTGCCGGCTGGTGTTACGCTCAACCTGGAAGCTGCGGCTGCTACTACTACCGAGCTGCTGTTGTTTCAGCGTACCGTGGGCTCGACAGCGGGCAACTTGGTGTTTCGGATGCCCTTGGCTGCCACCTACGACTATTTACAGCACCGTACCACGCAGGCCCCGACTGTGAAAGCGCAAGGTTTTCAGTTGCCTACCATCAAAGGCAAGCCCGCTGGTTTTTCCGGAGCGTGCACGTTTGAAGACAAGCTGTTTGTAACGGCATCCGTGGAAGATACCGCCGACGCTGTCTTAGATGGGGAGGTGCTTGGTAGCTTCGTTGGGCTGCTGGACCTCGACCAACCTGCTAATCGGCCTATGGTGTTGGCACATCTGAAATTGCCGGACGGTAAGCCCTATCAAGGCAAAGTAGAAAGCGTAGCCGTGCGCCGCCAACTAAGCTCCGGGCGTTACGAGTTGCTACTGGTCACCGACGACGACCAGGGCGGTTCTACAGCGGTGCTGGTAGAAGTAGCGGGTTAAACTGCTATTGTTCAGCGCTCAGCAAACCCAAGTTGAGGCGTGGTTGCTACAAACCTGAAGCCGCTACGTGACACTTCCCCAACCTACGTTAGCAAGTAGGGTTCATTTAGCTTTTGCCCGTCGCCAGATAAAGCCGTCCAGTACGTAGTGCGTCATTTGGGGGAGGGCTAGCAGGGGTACCAGCAGGGTCAGCAGCAACGGAGTGCCGGCTACGGATGGCAGGCTTTGAAATCCTTGGAATACGGTGCCATGCTCGCGCCACACGAGGCCGTCCCAGAAGCCTTCTTCGGCGTACGCCAGCCCGAACAACACTCCTAAGAACAACAACCAGCCGTAGCGGCCCGTCCACCAGTAGCCTGCATGGGCGACAGAATGCGCTGTGGAAGTAGGTTTACTGGTGGTCCATACCAAAGCCAGGTAAGGAATGCCGTGCGCCACTACATTAAGCAGGGTGAATGCCAAGTCGCCGTTGAACTGCACGATACCGAAATACCACGACACCAACGTACCAGCCATCAACAGATTACGAGGTAGGTTGAAGGTATGGTTGCGCCGCCAGATCTGAACTTCCTTGAATAGGTAGGCACCAATCAACCCAACGTATATCACCGTAGCTATCAGCCGGCCAGCGGGGAAGTCGTGCTGTACAAAGTCGCCAGCAATAAACCAGTTGAAATTGCGCGGTGGGGAAAGATGCCAGTACAGCAACGGGTAGAGCGTAGCGTAGTAAATCAGCAGGTTGTCAAGTACGCGGACGGAAGTGGGTGCCTCGTGGCGAGAGTACAAGCGCAGGAAACCGTATTGCTGCCGGATAAAATGAAAAACCGCCAGATACGCCAATACCCGCCAAAACAGCAAGCTGCCGGCGTAGTGCAACGCCACGCCCGCCGCGTAGCAAGCCAGCGGCACCAGCCACAGCAACTGCCGAAACTGGCGCCGACGCACCGGGTCGAAGTACGTACGGAACAGCGTGCTGTACACGTGCGCCACATCAATCAACACCACCAAAACCACCCAGCCCCAAAGTGGCATTTGGGAAGTAGTACGAAACTGCTTCGGTAGAACCAGCAC
>NZ_CAXTBM010000050.1:0-43655 GCF_964242765.1 uncultured Hymenobacter sp. | reverse complement strand
CGCGGGCTAGGCCCTAAATAGCACATTGGTTTCTGCACCTATATATATAAGGAGTAGGTGCAGAATTGCTTTCGTTTTCATTCAGTAGCAAAAAGCCGCGCTTCCAAGCGAGAAACGCGGCTTACGACTGGAATGTGGTATGTTTCCTAGGAAGCGTCCGTTGATACGGAAGAGGGGGCGGTAGGTGCCTCGGCCGTCAGCCGGTCCGACTCGGCGGCTTGGAGCAGTAGCTTCAGGTCGGGGTAGAATTCGCGCTGCGTGACGTCATACACGTTGCCCTTCACCAGTACGTGCAGCAACATGTTTTCAATGGAAATAGCCTCGCCTTTGCGGGCGGCGTTGGCGTTGTTGTGTTCCAGCTTGTGCCCATCCATAATAACGACCAGGTTGGAGCCAATGGCTTCGAACTGATGGCCGCCCGTGATGAGCACGCCGGTGTCTTCGCCCAGCCCAATGCCAATAAGCTTGGGATGTAGCGCCACTGCCTCGATGAGGCGACCAAACCGGCCGCGCTTCACAAAATGCGAATCGATAACCACGTTGTTGAGCAAACCAAGTCCGGTGCCCATCTTCACGGCTCCTTTCATTAAGGCATCAGGTACGCTGCCCCCCGCAATCATAGTTTGCGACATGGCCATGGCTCCGGCTGAGGTGCCCGCAATAATGAAGTTGGGCGACTCATAATAGCGCTGCTTCAACACTTGCAGAAACTCGGTGCCACCAAACATTTGGGTGAGGCGCGACTGGTTGCCCCCGCTTATCATAACCACATCGGCGAGGCGCAGCCGCTCCACGTACTCGGGTAGCAGCGCGTCTTCGAGCGTGCGAACGTCCATAATGCCCACTTTCTGACAGTTGAGCATAGCGAAAGACGCCACATAAATCTTGGCTACCTCTTCCGGTATCATGGAGGCCGTGGTAATAACCTCGATGCGCGGATCTTCTTTGCCTGATTCGAGGACCACCCGCTTGAGGATGCCGAGCTCGAAAAAGTTGAGATAGTATTTCTTCTTCGTACGGGGGTTGGGGTAAGTGCCCTTGTCTTCATTGCCCCCAATGGCAATAAGCTTACCCAAAGGTTTGGAATTCTTCAACGCAAAAAATCAAGCTAGTACAACACAAAACAAGAAACCGCAGCAACTCAGCAGCAAGCTTTAGGCCTGGCAACTCAACGGTACGTACAAAAAACAACACGCAGAACCGGATTCCTAACCAGCAGTAAAAGATTACTACGTTTTTCCACCAGCTATAGTGCCCGTGTTTCCAACAGAGTAAGCTGGATTTGGTTGAATCAGGCTTGCCCCACCAGAGAATCAAAAGTGCTGGTCGCGACGGAGTGGTAATTAGGACGGGCGGCGGTATACAGTTGCCGAGCCCGCTCCAAGCCACCGGCAGTAGCGAGCAACGCCTTATAGAGTGGCGTCAAAAATTTGCGCCGCCCGACGTGGGTCAAGAACTGGCGCAGGGCCTCGTCGGCGGGGGAGTAGCCAGCCGCGATGGTATGGGGGAACCAGGCCGCCAGTATTTCGGCATTGCCAGACTGTGTGAAGCCGAAGGCAGCATCGAGTTCCACCAGCTTTGGGGAAGACAAACCCGTTGGTAGTCCGTGCAGGAAGTGCACCCACTCGTGGCTGCTCCAGTTGCTCGTGCCCAGATCGGTGGCGGGGGTGCCTTGCTGCCAGTTATGCAGCGCCGCATCCACCGCCTCGAAGCGGGAAGAGGCTACGGGTGGCGCCCCGGCCGGAATGCCCGGGCCGTTCACCCACGCATCTAGTTGAAGCTTCTCTTCGAGGCCGGGCTGCTTGTCTACTAGCTCGCGCCGTAGGTACGCCACAAACGAGTTGGTGTCTATGCTCTGGAAGCTATGCCGCGCGAAGTATTCCTTAATAAAGGCATCGAGAGCGGGCCGACCCACCAAGTGCTCGATCATGAGAAGGAGGTAATTGCCTTTCTCGTAGGCAATATCGTTGAGTCCTTCGTCGGGGTCGCGGCCGGTTAAGTCGAGGTGCAGGTGGGTGTCCTTGCTTTCAGGGCCTAGTTCCTGAATGGTATGCTGCAACCCGGTGTGGCCGAGCACTTGGAGCATGTCGGAGTAGGAGGGGCCGTACAGCTTCTCCATAATACGCCGCTCAAAGTAGACCGTAAAGCCTTCGTTCAGCCAGAAATCATTCCAGGTTGCATTTGTAACTAGGTTGCCGCTCCAGGAGTGGGCAAGTTCGTGCGCGACAAGACTGGTCAAACTTCGGTCGCCAGCCAGTATAGTTGGTGTTACAAATGTTAAACGTGGATTTTCCATTCCGCCAAACGGAAAAGAAGGGGGCAGCACCAGCAAATCGTATTGGTCCCACCGATAAGGACCATATAGACTTTCGGCGGCTTCCACCATTTTTTCTAAATCTTGAAACTCGCTGGTGGCACTGGGCAGTGTCACAGGTTCGGCATAGATACCAGTACGTGCACTCAGCGGCTCGAAGGCCATATCACCTACGGCCAGCGCCATGAGGTAGGACGGTATCGGCTGGGCCATGCGGAAGCTATACTCGCCAGCGGCATTGCGGGCCTGCGGATTCTCGGCGCTCATTAGCGCCAGCAACTCGGCGGGTACCTGCACCTGGGCATCGTAGGTGAAGCGTACGCCCGGCGAGTCTTGGCACGGTATCCAGGTGCGGGCTAATATGGCTTGCGACTGGGTGAACAGAAAGGGGTGCTGCCGACCGGCTGTTTGTTCGGGCGTTAACCACTGGAGCGCGGCTGCGCTAGGAGTGGTGCGGTACTGGATGGTTACCTGCTGCGTGTCAGGACGAATGGCAATCTGTAGCCGCTGCCCTAGTACGGGGTCAACCTCGCCCAACGAGAATGCAGTTGATGCTCCACGTAAGTCGCCGAGTAGTACCGCTTCGATGTGTAGGTCGCGGGCATCGAGCACCAACTCAGTTGCGCCGGTATGGTTGGCGATTTGCCAAGTGGCATGACCGGCGAGAGTACGAGCCTCGAAGTTGACGCTCAGGCGAAGGGAAAGGTGCTGCACACTGACCTCTGCTGGCCGGGCGTAGCTGTGTGGATCGGGTGTGAAGTGTGGCGTAGTAGGAGCGGTGGTCATAAGCAAAGAAGAAAGGCAGGTGAAAGCAGTGGCATCAACGGAACACAACCAAGCCGCAAAGGTAGCCAAGTCACTTGCGCCCGTTTGGAAAGCTGCCCAGGGAAGTGAAGCTTGACGGCTATGAAATGTTGAGCGAAATGAAGAAGGCGCTTAGTAGCGGTCTTTATAATAGCGAATACGAATAACAAGTGTATCAGCAAAACCCGTTAACTTGCAGGCAGTGGAGAATACTGCAAACCGAGCAACTTATCAGCTCGGAAACCAGTAGAACGCGCAACTAATTGTTCGGTGTATTTGGATAGCTTTTTGCACCAGACCCCTAACAACAGATTGTTGTTCGTTCTTGATTGTTCTCCCATACCTGCATGAATTCATTGTTTCGACCTGCTTTTTTATCCACTCTGCTGTTTTGGCTGCTTAGCCTAACCGTATTTACGGCTGCGTCGTGCAGTCAGGAGCAGAAAGCCCAAATCAAAGATTCGCTGCCCGGTCTCTCCTCGAAGGCTGGTGGCGCGCAGCCCAAGCTCGACAGCGTGTACATCGTAAAGTACATGAGCGCCGAGCCTAAGTTCAAGGATCAAATAGAATGGGGGAAGAAATTCTACCGGGAGCGAGGCTTTCGTCTCGGTTGGTTTCGCGACCATGAGCTAGTGCCCCAAGCCAAGACCATGCTCGGCGTCATCAACAAGGCTGCCGATGAAGGACTTGATCCTAAAGAATACAAGACCAAGGACTTCGATAAGTTATTCGCTGACTTACAAGCCGTTCAGAACGATTCTATCAAGCGAAATGCCTTGGAGAAGGATATTGACGTGGCCCTCTCTGGTACCTACTTCAACTGGGCTTCCGACTTCTATCGGGGCACCGTAGATCCGCGCAAGGTGAAGACGGTAGCTTGGGATGTGAAGCGCAATAAGATCAAGCTGCACAAGGCGCTGATGACGATTCTGAAGGAGCGGGAAAGCACGTACCCGTACTATGAATTCGAGCCTTTGCACCCGGAATATGATCAGCTGAAGAAGGCCCTTGCCAGCTACCGCGACATCCAACGCAATGGCGGCTGGCCTACCATTCCGGCCACCACCAAGCTCAAGCCCGGCCAAGCCTCTCCCATGGTTGCGCTGCTGCGCCAGCGTTTGTTGGGCACGAAAGCAACAACTGACAGTGCCCCTGCGGTAGCTGCCAATTCAGTTGAAACACCAGTTCAGACAGTAGCGAATACGTCGACTTCAGCGCCAGCTAACACGGCAGCCGCCGAGAAATATGAAGGTGAATTGGTGACAGCCGTGAAGGCCTTTCAAACCCAAAATGGCCTCAAGCCAGATGGATTGGTGGCGGATGAAACGCTACGGTTGCTCAATATTCCAGTGGCTCAACGCATCGACCAAATCATCCTCAACATGGAACGTTGGCGCTGGATACCGAAGAAGTTCGAGCCCAATTATCTGCTCGTAAATATTCCCGACTACAAGCTCCACGTTGTCGAAAATAACAAGGAGGCTTTCAACATGAAGGTCATCGTGGGCAAGACGCTTAACGCCACTCCGGTGTTCAGCGACAAGATGGAATCGGTGGTGCTGGCTCCTTATTGGAACGTGCCCTTTAGCATTATTGATAAGGAGCTGCGGCCGAAGTTGGTTGCTAATGCGCAAGCTGTTCTCGACCGACTCGACATGGAAGTAGTGAAAGGTTGGGGTGCCAAAGCCACGCCCATTGACCCGACCACTATCGACTGGGCGAGCGTGACACAGGCCACCTGGAAGTACACGCTGCGCCGCCGTCCGGGTCCCAAAAACGACCTTGGAGACGTGAAGTTTATCTTCCCTAATTCCCAGGATATTTACCTCCACGATACTCCGCACGACGAGTTGTTCAGTCAAGCCAAGCGAGGATTCAGCCATGGCTGCGTGCGCGTAGAAGAGCCGTTGAAGCTAGCTGAATACCTGCTACGCGACAAACCCGGTTGGGACCTAACTCGCATAGAGGAGACTATTGCGGGCGGCCAAGAACAGTACGTCAGCCTCCCTAAACAGCTGCCCGTGTACTTGGTATATTTCACTACCTGGGTTGATGCAGGGGGCAAAGTCAACTTCCGAGAAGATATTTATGGCCATGATAAGTCTCTAGCCAAAGAGTACTTCAATTAAAGGCACCAACCCACACTTGCTTTCGAGTAAGCAGGTTGATAGTAAGAATCGATTCAGAGCCCCACCTACTGCTCCTGGCAGTAGGTGGGGCTTTTCACATAGTTGGGGAAGGCTTCCTTATTGGCAGCTTAAACAAGTGCTACAGGTTACGAGCTTCTGGATTCTAGTGTACGTGCGTGGCGGTTAATAATGCTAGAGCAGTGGCAGCTACCTGCCAGAACGAAAAGTAATTGCCCTCGCAAGTATATCCTACCTGTGATTATATATGTTATACAATTGTAATAAATAGAAATATTGTATTTAAAATTAACAACAGCCCAATAATTGCTAGCGTTTCGTTTACATAGCTTAACTCCTCGGAAAAACAGGATTGTGAGATATTATTACTGTACATTTGTTAATCAATGCTTTTATAGGCTATGGTTGACCGAATTCGAGAAATCTTAAGCGTCCGTCAGCTTACGCCGACGCAATTCGCTGACACTATTGGCGTCGCTCGGCCAATTATCAGTCATATACTAAGCGGCCGCAACAAACCTAGCCTGGAAGTGGTGCAAAAGATAATAGCCGCTTTTCCGGACCTGTCTTTGCTTTGGTTGCTAAGTGGTGCCGGGGCTATGGATGCCGAAGAACCAGCCACCCGCATTGTAAAAACTTCTTCCGGGGTACAGCAGCCTCGCTCTCTAGGCACCAAAACGCCAGAAACTGCCCGTCCCGCGTCGTCCTCCAACAGAAAGCCCCAAGAAGAAGGTACGGCAAAGACTAACATAAGGACTTCAGAAACAGCTAGTGATAGAAGTACACCCTTAGTCGCTCTGGCCGCCGCACCTCCAAAGGAAGCGTCATCTACTTTGCCACTGTTTTCAACTCCTACTGCAGCACCTTATTCCTCTGCTCCAGATAACTTGGCTCCGAATGATTCAATGCATTCTGCAACGAAGGCTGCGTCTATACCGCATGAAAATATTCCTAACAGTTTTTCAGCTTTTGCTAAGCCAACAACTGCTGACAATGCAGCTGCTACAACTACATCAGTGCCCTCTGTAGCGCAGCCTTTTGCCGAGCCTGGTAAAGCTATTCGGCGCATCGTCATCTTCTATCAGGACGGTACCTTCACTGATTACCAGCCTGAGAGTAAATAGACCCAGCTGTAGCGGCGGACACCATACAGCTGCTTATTGCTGAGGATCGTTGGGCTGGTTTTCAAATCCGCTTGCGGTCATAGGTACTTGGTCGTAGTGCAATTTGTCAGTCTTATGTTTCCTAGCGAAATAGGCAGCGTAAATCAAGTGCCATTCTCTATTAGATATCAGGCAGATACAAGTGGATTGTATCGGAATAATTTTGAATGTCCGATAGCATGTCATGTGTGTTGTTGCTGGAATTAATATAGATATAAAACGCTGTAGATCAGAAAGTAACTGCTGATACTTTAAGTGAAGATATAGGATCGGATAACCATGCAAGCGTATTAGATAAGCTCAATAAAAAGCGCTGCTAAAATTTTGTCTGTTCGCTGGTCTTGATACTAAGACAGTTGACACCAGTTGAGAAACAAAAAATTAATATAATTCGGAAATTTCGAGCCGCTAACATGTTTAGCCGTGCTAAAATATTGATGTGCATATGTCAGTAGATAGAGTTGCCTGCCTAGCGTACTAGATACTCAAACAAGAGATAGGTAAAAGGCAATGAGGCTAGAAGATTTCCCGTATGACACGACTTAGATAACGTGCTCTAGCAAGAGTTCAATCACCTCAATTTTACGCGCTGTTTACAGATGTACTTTTGTAAACAATAGCGTCCATTTAGTGATTTATATAGTAGTCATCCTACTAGAAATAGTTTAGCCGAGAGAAGCTCGAAGTAGACTTGGCGATTTTCGGGGTGGTGCTTACCTTTGACGTATGAAAAATTTCCGTCTGCTTTTCTTGCTCGCTATCAGCGCCCCGCTTTTCCTCTCGTCCTGCTCGCAGGCTCCTGATGCCGAAAAAGACCCTGATGCTGATGCCGCTTACAAGCGTGAGCATCGTCAGGAAGGCTACCGGGAGGCGCAACGCAGCAACACCAACTAGGCGGCAGTTCGGCAATTGCGCTAAGATTAGCCTACGTTTTAGGCTTGATTTCTGCGTCTTCTTGCTCCCGATATAACAGCAATTCTTTACCGCAAAACAAAGCCCCACTGGACGCAAATCCAGTGGGGCTTTTGGTTGTACCCAATGCGAAGTCGAAGCATGCCTGTTAGCTCGCTAAAGCCGGAATGTTGGGGCTAGGAGCAAGAGCCGTAGCAGCGCTAGGGAGCAGGTTGGGCAACTGAATGCCGGCCAGCAACTGATTCTCAAGTGTCGTAGCCCAGGTGCGTAGATACAGCACCACGTCGTCGCGCTGATTGTGGCGTAGGGCATTGCGTCGCTCGAAAGGAATAGCGCTCCGGATAGATGGATCGGAAAGACGCTCTAAGTGCGTGAGGTCGGAGCGAGTAAAGCCGAGGGCTAGCATTTCATCGATAGTGGTATCAATGGGTAGGCCGCTGGTAGGGCAATAATCGATTAACTGCCGTTCCCAGTCGCCGTAGCGCTGCATGGCGCGGGCATGAATCTCGCCTTTGGTTAAGTGCGTAATGGTTTGGGCCAAGTGGCCACAATTGCAGCTGCCCATATGACCCCATTGGTACGGAGCCTGAGTAGCTAGGCGCTGAGCCGTGTCGCGGAGTGCCTGAATGACGGGAAGAGTGCTGTGGGCCATAAAACAAACGTCGTCAGAGGGATAAATAACAGCGGCTGCGTAACCGCTGCCTATAAAATACCAACTACCGCTGTTTTGTTTGATAAGTGACTTGTTTATTGGCCTAGAAATTCCTGCTAGTATCTAGTATGCACTACTTGGGCCGGCAATCAAAACAGCCCCAACAAGATGCCGGGGCTGTTTTGGTTTTAAAAGAAATGAAACGGTCAACTTCTTCTAACGCCCGTTGCTGGTATTGCCACCGCGGTAAGAACGACGGCCCTGACCAGAACCAGCGCTAGTACCGCCCGCCGCCCGCTCGCCCGCTGGACGAGAAGAGGCCGCCGGCCGGTTGCCAGTGGCGCGGTTACGGTCGGGACCACCGCGTTGGGCTCCGGCCTCGTGGCTAGGGCGTGCGGCGCGAGGAGCATTTCCTTCTCGTCCCGGCCGAGCCGGCCGACCAGCCGGTCCTTTCGGCCGCTTGATAGACTCGCTGCCATGCAGCAGCACCGGTGCCACCGAGCGGGTGGTGTAGGGGTGGTTGGCTACGAGGTCAATCTGGCGCCGAATAAGCTTCTGAATATCCTGCAAATAAGCGCGCTCCTCGTCTTCCACAAACGTAAGGGCCGTACCGAAGGCACCAGCCCGGCCAGTGCGGCCAATGCGGTGCACGTAGGTTTCCGGCTCGTTGGGCACCTCGTAATTGATAACGTGCGTCAGATCATCCACGTCGATGCCGCGGGCGGCAATGTCGGTGGCAACCAGCACGCGGGTGGTGCCCGCCTTGAAGTTGCTCAGGGCCCGCTGGCGGTGGTTCTGCGACTTGTTGCCGTGGATGGCTTCGGCTGGAATGTTGGCTTTGGCCAGTGTCTTGACCACCTTGTCGGCGCCGTGTTTGGTACGCGTGAACACCAGCACCCGCTTGATAGCGGGGTCTTTGAGTACGTGCTCCAGCAAGTCGGCCTTGTCGTTCTTATCAACCAAGTACACACCTTGCGTCACGGTGTCGGCCGTGCTCGAAACAGGCGTTACGGCCACTTTCACCGGGTTCGGCTTCAAGATGGTGTTGGCCAGCTCCTGGATCTGGGCCGGCATGGTAGCCGAGAAGAACAGCGTCTGCCGGGAAGAGGGCAGCTTAGGCAGAATGCGCTTGATGTCATTGATAAAGCCCATGTCGAGCATCCGGTCGGCTTCGTCGAGCACGAATACTTCCACATGGCGCAAATCAACAAAGCCCTGGCTCATGAGGTCGAGCAGGCGGCCCGGCGTGGCAATGAGCACTTCTACGCCGCGCTTTAGAGTTTGAACCTGCGCGTGCTGGCTTACGCCGCCAAAGATGACGGTGGAGCGCAACTTAGGCAAATGGCGACCATAAGCCCCAAAGCTTTCGTTGATTTGGATGGCCAACTCCCGGGTAGGCGTGAGCACCAAGCAACGAATGCGACCCGGTGCCTGACGCTGTATCTGCGCCGTCTGGTGCAGAATCTGGAGAATAGGAACGGTGAAGGCGGCAGTTTTGCCGGTGCCGGTCTGGGCTACGCCTAGCAGGTCATGGCCTTCCAGCACCTGTGGAATAGCCTGCTGCTGGATAGGGGTAGGGGTCGTGTAGCCTTCCTCGTGCAGGGCACGCAGGATAGGATCAATTAGGTTTAGTTCGTCGAAAGACATCAAAAAGAAAAAAAGCGAGGCCGCGCCCTAATGGTGGCCAGATGGGCAGTGGGTACTAGGCAAGAACGCAAAGGTCGGTGGTTTTGCGGCGAAAAAGGCGCCGCTACATCTTAACACTAGTATCAGACAAGGAAAATATAGCCGCTAAGCAGATCAGAAAATAAGTGAAAACCACTCAACAGTAGCAATTGCCCAGATCCTGAGCGGCATCCTAGTAGGCAAAGAAAGGCGTATAAAAATAAGCGTAGTGCTCTGTAGAGGAAGATAAGCCCCTAAAAGAAGGCCTGCGCAGTGTCAGACTTTCCAAGGGTAGAACCTTGCTAACACCAGCAGCTACCTATTCCGTTTACTTTTCTGAAAATTCATCATCATTCGCTTTATCCCATGGAAATAATCAGCCGAAAAACTGCTTACGATGGTCATTACAAATTGGCGTTGCTCACCATCCAAGACGGCGACAAGCAGCTAAAGCGGGAACGGTTCGAGCCAGGCACCGCCGTAGCGGCCCTGGTATGGGACACAAAGCACGAGCGGTACTTGCTGACCCGGCAATACCGGGCGGGAGCGGAAGCGGAAGTAGTGGAAATAGCCGCGGGCATGGTCGACGGCGACGAAGCCCCGGACGTTGCCATCCGCCGCGAGATACAAGAGGAACTAGGCTACGACGTGGACCGGTTAGAGCAAATTGCCCGCATTTACCCCTCGCCGGGAGCTAATGCCGAGGTCATTACTATTTTCTTTGCCGAGGTCAGCAACAAGAGCGGCGAGGGGGGAGGGCTAGACGAGGAAAACGAGAAGATCGAGACCATCGTCCTCACGCATGAGCAATTGGTTGCGCAGCAGTTTGAAGACGCCAAAACATTGATAGCTGCGCAATGGGCCCAGCTTCGAAAAACGGAATAAGAGAGCAATAACAGGTTTTAGCTGTCGTGTTTTGCGTACTAGGCGACAAAAATTTCACCTGCTTTCTGGCAATAACTGAGGGCTAGCTTGAAACAGAATGCTTTAGCGGACCTGGTAACAGCAGAGTGCGAGGCAAGAGAGGTGTATAACCATATGTGTAAACATAAAGCCCTGACTACGATAAGTAGTCAGGGCTTTATAATAGCTTCATAATAAAAAACAACGCCCTAATGATAAAAAGGATAGCTTATTGGGTTTTTATAATATACTCAAATGTTTGTTTGGTTTTTGCATCGTTGATAAGAACTGTCAGATCTTGAGGAGCATCAGTTTTAACAAATGGTATAGTGCGTTTGCTCATATACAGGTCGCGGTTCCAGAAGCGGCCGTTGCCCGCTTCTAAAGCCGGCAGGTTGAATAGTTCCTTGCCTTCCTTGTCTTTGGCGACAACACTAAGAAGAGCTGGATCGGCATTGGTCGACCCGCGGCGGTACATCGTTACGCTGAGTTCGCCACCGGGGGGCAACTGGCTGAAACGACGCTGATAGGTGGTGTCAGCCCAGCTCTTGATCTTCTTTAGGGCGTCAATTTCGGTGAGCAGATCGGCGTAGGGGCGGTAGGCTACGCGCGTCACGCAAGCGTCTACCTCGGCATCTTCGTCGGTATTTTTGGTTACGTTGAACACATATTGACACTCCTCATCCTTTTTAGCAACCATATATTTCTTGCGGGGCTTGCCCGGCATATACTGGGCCGAAGCCGCTAGGGTGCAAGTTAGGAGAGCAGCCAGGAGAATTATTCTCTTCATAGAAAAAGCGAGATTTACAACTGAAATAAGAGTTTCAGGTTCCCGAAGATAGGTAAGGGCTAAAAGTGGATGGCTGGATTTCGTTTAAAAACACGTTTCACCCGGTCGGTGCGGTTGGTTTACTGGTTGGATGAGAAATAGTGCAGGTTTCGCCGTAATGTGATGTAACGGTAATGCCCGCGTAACGCCCACTTCATAAGGGAAACCGAACTTTGAAACAAGTAAAATCGGCTTTCTCTCTATGCACGCTCCCCTCACAATGCTCCTGTTGCGCCGGACGGTGCGCGGGCTGGCTTACGCATCGTTCCAACTGGCTTTAGGTCTAACCTTTATGCTCCGCTTCATGGGGGCTCTGCGAGTGCCTTTTCGGTTTCATAATGCCGACGAAGATTCTCAGGAAGCCTTCCTTACCCGGCGCACCCTGCCTAGTGCCCGCCTTAATTCCCGCCCCGCCCTTTGAGTGCTCCTGTTTCGGCCGCCAAGAAGCGCCGGCGCGTGGAAGTTGCCGTAGTTTCGGATGTCCATCTGGGCACTTATGGCTGTCATGCCACCGAATTGTTGCGCTACCTGAAGAGCATAAAGCCTAAAGTGCTTGTGCTTAACGGGGATATTGTTGATATCTGGCAGTTCAGCAAAAGCTACTGGCCGAGTACGCACATGCGGGTGGTGCGCCACCTGGCGGGGCTAGCCGCCAAGGGCACCCGCATCTACTACCTCACTGGCAACCACGACGAGCTGCTGCGCAAGTTTGCCGGCACCCGCCTGGGCGCCTTCCACATCGACAACAAGTTGGTGCTGGACCTGCCCCACGGCAAAACGTGGCTTTTTCACGGCGACGTGTTCGATGTCACGATGCAACATTCCCGCTGGCTAGCCAAGCTCGGGGCCAAGGGCTACGACCTGTTAATTCTAATCAACCGAATGGTGAACTGGGGCTTGCATCGTTTGGGCCGTCCGCGGGTGGCCTTGTCGAAAGCAGTGAAGGATAGGGTGAAGAGCGCCGTGAGTTTGGTGGGCGACTTCGAGAATACGGCCGCCACTATTGCCGCCGACCAAGGCTACCGCTACGTAGCTTGCGGCCATATTCATTGCCCCGCAATTCGGCCGGTAAGCACTTCGAAGGGGGATGTGATGTACCTGAACTCCGGCGACTGGGTGGAAAACCTTACGGCACTGGAGTACACCACCAAGACCGGTTGGCAACTCTACCGCTACGCCGCCGACCCCAACATGCCGCAGGACGTCACGCCGGATCTGGAAGAAGTGGACGAGGAAGATGCAGCGGCCGATATGCCCGTGGCTACGCTGCTCGATGGATTGCTGGCCGAGTTTCAACTGCGCCGACCGTAGAAAAACAAAGACCGGAGCCTAGCGCCAGTTTTTAACCACTATCACCGCCTCTCGAATTTATCTTAAAACTACTGTTAAGTTAACTCTCGCCTCCCATTTCCAAGTTATACCTAGTAGAATGCCCCGGATCCTTTACGCCATTCAAGGCACTGGCAATGGCCACCTGAGCCGCGCCCTTGATGTTGTTCCGCTATTGCAAGCGCGCGCTTCTCAGGTTGATTTGCTGGTGAGCGGCCCGCCCGCCGACGTGCAGTTGCCCTTTAAAGTGCGTTACCGCTGCCACGGCATGGGCTTTATCTTCGGCAAAAAAGGCGGCATCAACTTCGTCAAGACCTTTTGGCAATTGAACTCGGTGGCGTTTCTGCGCGAAATGCGAATGCTGCCGGTAGAAAAGTATGATTTGGTGATCAGTGACTTTGAGCCAGTGTCGGCGTGGGCCTGCCGACTGCGCGAGGTGCCGTGCGTGGCGTTGAGCCACCAGAGCGCCGTATTGAGCGCTGCCGCCCCCCGGCCCAAGGACGACGACCTGGTGGGCCGGGCCGTGCTGCGCCACTACGCCCCCACCACGCAGCAGTTCGGCTTTCATTTCGAGCGCTACGAGTCCCACATTTATACGCCCGTTATCCGGCAGCAAGTTCGGCAGCTAACGCCCCAAAACGATGGGCACTACACCGTATATCTGCCCGCCTACGATGAGGAAACGCTGGTCAAGCGCCTGCGCTACCTCAGCCGCGACGTGCGCTGGGAGGTGTTCAGCAAGCACAGTCAGCAGGAATCCGAACACGGCAAGGTGCGCATACGGCCGGTGAGTGGGGCCGCTTTCACCAGCAGCCTCGCCCGCAGCGCCGGGGTGCTGTGCGGGGCCGGATTCGAGACGCCAGCGGAGGCGCTCTACCTGGGCAAGAAGCTGCTCGTGGTGCCCATGCGCAACCAATACGAACAGAGCTGCAACGCTGCCGCGCTGGCCGCCATGGGCGTACCGGTAGTGAAAAATCTTAAAGACAAAAGTCTGGACGCCGTCGACCAATGGCTGCAACAGGGTCTGATGGTGCCCGTGGCGTACCCCGACGAAACAGGCATGGTGTTGGATAGGCTTCTGGCGGAAGTAAGCACGCAAAAGATTACCACTCACCCACTTTAAAGCGTCACTACTTTTTCAACCAGTCGACGTATTGGCGTGTTTGGTTGCTTTGTAGCTCTAATTTCCAGAGGTCGGGCAGCCAATTCCGTCTGCTGTTTGTCCTACCAAAGTCTGGGGTCCCACCTTTCCCTCGGCTTGTCTACTCTATGGCTTCTACTGCTCTACCTGCTGCCTTTTTCCCGCCTACCACACCCACCAACTTCTCCCGGGCCGACTTCGGGCCGGACTTTCGTTGGGGCGTGTCGACGGCGGCGTATCAGACAGAGGGAGCCTGGAACCTAGATGGCAAAGGCCCGAGTATCTGGGACGACTTTGTCCGCCAACGGGGCCGCATCAAACGCGGCGAAACGGCGCAGGTAGCCACCGACTTCTACCACCGCTGGCCGCAAGACCTAGACTTGCTGCAACAAATGGGTATACGAGATTTTCGGTTCTCGATTGCTTGGTCGCGGGTGATACCGCATGGCGTGGGGTTGGTTAACCCAAAGGGTATGGATTATTATGACCGGCTGGTGGATGGTTGCTTGGAGCGGGGCATTACCCCTTGGCCAACGCTCTACCACTGGGATTTGCCCTCCGTGCTGCAAGGGTTGGGCGGCTGGGCTAACCGCGACATTGTGGGCTGGTTCACCGATTACGCTCAACGGGTAGCCGCTCGTCTCGGCGACCGGGTGCAAAACTGGATGGTGCTCAACGAGCCGATGGTGTTTACCGGGGCCGGGCACCTGCTGGGCCTCCACGCACCGGGCAAGCGTAGTCTGGGCGCTTTTCTGGCGGCCACGCACCACGCCACGCTGGCGCAGGCCGAGGGGGGACGCGCACTGCGCGCCATGCTGCCGGCCGATGCTCAAATAGGGACCACCTTTTCCTGCTCCTACGTTACGCCTTGGCGGCCCGACCACGCCCGCGACGCCCGGGCCACCCGGCGCGCCGATGCGCTGCTCAATCGTCTCTTCGTAGAGCCTGCGCTCGGGCTAGGCTACCCCGTAGCCGACGTGCCGCTGCTTGGCTGGCTGGACCGCTACATCAAGCCCGGCGACGAGAAACGGATGCCCTTTGACTTCGACTTTCTGGGGGTGCAGAACTACACGCGCGAGGTGGTGCGCCACTCGCCCTTCGTGCCGTTGCTGTGGGCTTCCTTGGTGGGGGCTGCGCCGCGTGGTGTGCCTCATACGGCTATGGGCTGGGAGGTTTACCCGGAAAGTTTATACCATATGTTAAAGAAATTTGGAGATTACCCAAATGCTCCGCGCTTGCTAGTGACCGAAAACGGCGCTGCTTTTCCCGATACGCTATCCTCTGACGGCAGCGTGCGTGACACAGGTCGCCAGGCGTATCTGCAAGCCTGCATTGGGCAGGTGTTGCGCGCTCGTCGGGAAGGCACCCCCGTTGATGGATACTTCGCCTGGTCGTTCACTGATAACTTCGAGTGGGCCGAAGGCTACGGTCCCCGCTTTGGCCTAGTGCACGTGGAATACGAAACGCAACGGCGGACTATCAAGGATTCGGGCAAATGGTACAGTGAGTTTGTGGCCGGGAAAAATGGCCTCCCACCCGCCAGAGCAGAGAGGGCAGCTTCAACATCTGCTATCCATTCCGTGTATTTAGCGCCTGGCTCCTCGGCCTCCGATATATAGCCAGCAGAGACGAGAAAACGGGGCTGGAAAGCTAAGGAGTAACTGAGTTAACGGCAGCCATTGGCGAGTGGAGTAAGTTCTTAGGGGTGAATAAGCTCCGCGTTATCAGCTAGGCGTGGGTGCTGTTGGGTTGCCGGCTTCACAATTAAATAATTAGCTGATAACTATGTCGTAATAAGCTCCCGGTAGTTTTGACGCATCCATCATTAACCTCATCGAGATGCGTCAATCTTTACTTGCGGGTGGTAAAATCGGTTTGGTGCTGCTGGCATGGCAGGTCGCTCCGGCCGCGGCGCAGACTCTACGCTTCACAGCAGTTACGGCGGTAGTCAACGAAAACGCGGGTACGGTTAGCATTCCAGTGGCTATTGCCAATTCCGGGGCGGCCAGCACCGTGCAAGTAGCCTTGGTAACTAACCTGAGCACGGCCGCCGCGGGTACCGATTTCACGTATGCTGCCCCGCAGACACTGACTTTCCCGGTTGAGACGACCGCCAACCAGACGCTGACGATTCCACTCGCCGATGACGTGTTGGCGGAGGGAGCCGAGTACTTTACGCTGCGCCTACAAAATCCCACCAACGCCACCCTCACGCCCGGTTCTACGGAGGTGCTGGTGTATATCAAAGACAACGACACGCAAGCTCCCGCGCAGTCGCGCAACCTCACGCTCAACCGTCTTAGCTCGTACCAAAACGGCGCTTCGGGTACCAATTCAGCCGAAATTGTGGCCCACGACCCGAGCACGCAGCGTCTGTACGTAGCCAATTCAATAGGAGGGAAGCTCGACATTCTGAGCATAGCCAACCCGGCGGCCCTCACGTCGGTGACATCCATCAATATTCTGCCTTACGGGGGTATCAACTCCGTGGCGGTGCGCAACGGGGTGGTGGCCTGCGCCATTGAAAATACCGATCCGCAGCAAAATGGCAGCGTGGTGTTTTTCGACCAGAATGGTGCTTTCCTCAAGCAAGTAACGGTAGGGGCTTTGCCCGATATGATTACCTTCTCGCCTGATGGCCAGCTACTTGTCACGGCCAACGAAGGTGAGCCCAAAACCGACTACAGCCTGGACCCCGAGGGTTCCGTATCGATAATCGACTTCTCGGGCGGAGTAGCCGGTCTCACGCAGGCCAGCGTCACGACGGTAGGTTTTGCGAGCTACAACAGCCAGGCTGCCACGCTGCGCGCGGCGGGCATCCGTCTCTACGGAGGCACAACTGCCATGCCGAGCACGGTGGCGCAAGACCTGGAGCCGGAGTACGTGGCCCTGTCGGCCGATTCGCGTACGGCCTACGTTACCCTCCAGGAAAATAACGCCATTGCGACCCTCGACCTGGCCACCCGGCAGTTCACGAGTTTGCGCACGGTAGGATACCAGGACCACAGCCAAGCCGGCGTCACCCTCGACGCCTCCGACCAAACCCCGGATATCCTGCTGGCTAACTGGCCTATCCGCGGTATGCGCCAACCCGACGCTATTGCTGCCTTTGAAGTAGCCGGGCAGCGCTACCTTGTCACCGCCAACGAGGGCGATGCCCGCGAGTACAACGCCCTCAACGAAATCAACCGCATCAGCGACGCAAGCTATGTGCTCGATGCTACCGCCTTCCCCAGTGCGGCCTTGCTGAAGAGCCCGCAGGTACTCGGCCGCCTCAACGTGACCAATAAGCTCGGCGATACCGACGGCGACGGCGACTTCGACGAGATTTACACCCTTGGAGGTCGCTCATTCAGCGTGTACAACGCCAGCACCGGCGCCCTCGTCCACGACAGCGGCGACCTGCTGGAGCGCGTCACCAGCACCGATCCGGTATATGGGGCCATTTTCAACGCCAGCAACACCACCGGCAACCCCGCTCGCAAGAACCGCTCAGACGATAAAGGTCCCGAGCCCGAAGGCATCACGACCGGCATGATTCGGGACACGGTGTACGCCTTTGTGTCGCTGGAGCGCATTGGGGGCGTGCTGGTGTTCAACGTTAACAACCCCGCCCAGCCCAAACTGGTGCAGTACGTCAACAACCGGAGCACTACTACGGGCGCCGGCGACCAAGGTCCCGAGGGTATTGTGTTTGTTGCGCCAGCTAACAGCCCCACGGGCCAGCCCCTGTTGCTACTCGCCAACGAAGTGAGCAGCACCGTATCGGTCTACAACATCCAGACGCGCGGCGTGCTTAGCGCTCAATCGGCCCATAACGCAGAGCCGCTGCATCTCTACCCGAACCCGAGTCAGGGCGGCCGGGTGCAGTTGAGTCGGGTGGTAAGTGGTACGCTCCATGACGTGTTGGGCCGCCCCGTTCGCACGTTGCGCAAAGCCCAACAGGTTGAAACCGCTGGCCTCGCGCCAGGCGTGTATGTGCTCCGTGCCGAAGACGGTGCCAGCTCGAAACTGGTGGTGCGCTAGCTTATTTTTATTGGTGTTTTATCTCCCTACACTATCTTCCCTATTGTTACTCGACTCTACCAAAGCCCCGGCTGATTAGCAGTTGGGGCTTTTGGGTTTCTTTGTCTAGCCTACTTTTCTGCTTTTTGCTAAGCCAGAACGCTGTGCTTGCTACGGGCTAGCTACACTCAGCGGGTACTGGTGCGCATCGTGCTGCCAACTCGCTTATCTTGCCGCTGCCTGTCCTGAGGCAGTGCCGTGTCCTATCTAGCGTTGCTATCCGAAATGCTTCTTACCATCTCCACCACCCACCAGCCCGCCACTGATTTAGGCTATCTGCTCCACAAAAACCCGGCGCGGCTGCAATCCGTGGACATCGCCTACGGCCAGGCGCACGTCTTCTACCCCGAAGCCACCCTCACCCGCTGCACCGCCGCGCTACTGCTCGACATCGACACGGTGGCGTTGGTGCGCAGCCACCGCGGCCCGGCCGGGGAAGGCTTCGCGCTCGAGCAATACGTCAACGACCGACCCTACGCGGCCTCGTCATTTCTGAGCACGGCCCTGGTAAAGGCCTTCAATACCGCCATGAACGGCACTTGCAAGGACCGCCCGGAGCTACCCGATACGCGGCTGCCCCTCGAAGCTACCGTGGCCGCCCTGCCCGCGGCCAACGCCGAGCAGTTGCACCGCCTCTTCGAACCCTTGGGCTACGAAGTGGAAACCGATGCGCACCCGCTCGACCCCACCGTGCCGGCTTGGGGCGAAAGCCGCTACTACACGCTGCGCTTGCGCCACTCAACTTGTCGTCTGCGCGACCTGCTCACGCACCTCTACGTCTTGGTGCCCGTCCTCGACAACGACAAACACTACTGGATTGGCCCCGCCGAAGTTGAGAAGCTGCTGCACCGCGGCGCGGAGTGGCTGCCCCAGCACCCCGACCGGGAATTTATTACGCGCCGCTACCTGCGTTTTGCGGAGTATGTGAATCCCACGCTGAAACGGCTCTTAACAGCCGAAGAAGCTGCTACCGACGATGTTTCGGGGACTGGGCTGCCAGTGGCTCAAACAGTTATTCCTGATGAAAAGGTGACCGGAACAACTCAGGTAGGAAGTGAGGGCAACGCGGAGCCGGCCACAGAAAAGCAAAAATTGCACGACCTCCGCCTGGCTCGGATAGCCGAGCAAATCCGGCGGGTGGGGGCTAAGCGGGTGCTGGACCTCGGGTGCGGCGAAGGTAAATTAGTGCGCCTCTTGCTTCAGCAACCCCAAATCGAGCACATCTTGGGCATGGACGTGTCGTACCAAGAGCTGGTCCGGGCGCAGGAGCGCCTGCACTTCGCCGAAATGCCCCCGCGCCAGCGCGAGCGGCTGACGTTGGTGCAAGGCTCCCTGCTCTACCACGACCCGCGCCTGGCCGGTTACGACGCTGCGGCCGTAGTGGAAGTCATCGAGCACTTAGACGAAAGCCGGCTGGTGGCGTTCGAGTTGGTGCTTTTTGCCCGCGCCCGCCCCGGCATCGTGCTCCTGACTACGCCCAATGCCACTTACAACCAGAAGTTCGAAAAGCTCTCCGCCGGTCAGTTCCGCCACTCCGACCACCGCTTCGAGTGGACGGAAACGCAGTTCGCTGCTTGGGCCAGCGCCGTAGCGGAGCGCCACGGCTACCGGGTGCGCGTGGAGCCCCTCGGACCGGAAGATGCGCAGGTAGGGGCGCCTTCCCAGTTAGCTGTATTTGAAAGAGTTGGGTAAGTCAGCACTAACGCAACGGCCGTGCCAGCTGATTATATTGCTGGCAGCGGGTGCTTAGCTGGTAGCGTACGGCGCGGGCAAGAACACCGATCGGTCGCGCACGAAGGCGGCTATCCAAACTAGCGTTAGGATGACGGCCGGGGCTACTGGGCTAGTGCCGTGGGAGATGTCGGTGGCTATAGCGCCGGCGAAATAAGCCGTGAGCAGCAATACGCCTAGCTTCATGGTTTTAGAGTAAAGAAACAGCGCCGTGAAAACCAGCTCCATAGCCCCTAGCGTGTATATATGGTCAACGACGCCGGCCTTGGTGAGAGCTTCGCGAATTTCGGGAGCACCCGTGAGTTTGAACACGCCGCTGGCAATAATCATCAGCGCTGGAACAGTCGTGACCAGCCTGGGTACTAGGTTTTTCTTGTTGAGTGCCATGGAAGTAAAGGGTAAGAGGAATAAAATGCAGAAAGTACTGACGTAGAGCATTACTGCTTAGCGTAAAGGTGTCTGCTTTCCAGTTTACTTCAGATACCGGTTTACCGAAGTATACCGGTATCTTGTAGGATACTTGCCTGATTTCTAACGCCCTTTAGGTATGCCGCTTCCTGTTCCGCCTCCACACTCAAATACAAAAGAATGTGCTTCGGCCATGCGTTCCGTCCGCGACGCGCTTGACCTTCTTGGGGGCAAGTGGAAATTGCCCATTATCCTGGCGCTGTTGGGAGGGCCGAAGCGCTTCAAGCAGTTGCAGCGCGAAGTGGTGGGCATCACCGCCAAAATGCTCAGTAAGGAAGTGAAGGAACTGGAAATAAATGGGCTTTTGCGCCGTCAGGTGCAGGCCGAAGCTGCTCCCGTGGCCGTTACCTACACCCTGGAAGCTTACGGTGATACGCTGTTTCCCGTCATTGAAGCGCTGCACGACTGGGGCCGCCAGCCCCGCAACCATATCATGCATCCTCAGGAAATAGTCGTTGAAAAAACAGAAGCTTTCGAGCAGGTTGCAGCGGCGTAAGCGCCGGCAAGACCAAGATAAACAACCGAAGGCACGCGGCCCGCTTGCCGTTGGTGAGCGTATACGAGGCGGTGACGGGTTCTACTTTGCCGGCGCGGCTAAGCTGGGGGCCCGGCGTGAAGTCTGCATCCGCTAGTTGCAGTCCGAGCCGGAAAGGGCGGATAAGCTCGGTTTTTCCGGTAAGCAACAGCATACGTTAGCAGCCCTACTCCTCACTAGCCCCGTCATCCGCACGGCGCCGTCGGGGCTAGTGAGGAGTAGAGGCTTTTGCTTGCCTGCCCATGCCAGCATACTTGAAAACAACAATACCAGGGCCAACCAGTAGGTTCAGCATACATCCGGACGAGAGAACTACTGGTTGGTGCAGGGTCGGTAGCGCCGCGCCGTACGTGCGCCTACTGCTAGCACACGCAGGCAAACACATAGCACATTTCACCCCTTCTTCTTGCCCTTACCTGATATGATAGGCGGCCACTCATGCTAAACACAACGTGGGGCCTACTTTCAAGCTGGTTATGAGGTTGCCGGTGCCAACTGTTGAAGGCTGCTAATGGCTGTATGCCAGGTATTTACGAGGAGGGTAGCGGGTGGTAGTAACGCTTCGGCCCAGGCCTCAAAACTACCCCGCAGAGCGAAGTACAGCATGGTTTGAAACCGTCGTGCGGTGGTGAGGTTACTTGCGCACGAGCAACGCCTAGCGGCCTATGCGCAGGCAAAGGACAACCTGAAATCAACCCAAAACGACAGAAACTATTGATAGTACCATACGACTATTTTTGCTTGAAGCAGCTAGCTTTGGCGATGCTGATGTTACTCCAGGCAACCATATAATTCAAGTCGATGAGAAACTATGTACTTGCTGCGCTTTCACTTGTTGCGCTGCCTGCCCTTGGACAAGACGTTGGCAACAGTCCGGCAACTTATCCCGAGCGTAACTTCTCGGTTGGGTTGTTTGGCACCTACAAAGTGGTTGGCTTACAAGCCGACTACCGCTTTGCCAACCGGTGGGGAGTTAAAGTAGCGGGTGCCAGACAGTTCGACTACGACCGACAAAACGAATATGGCCTAGCTGGCATCGGACTCTTAACGTATTATCTACCAACAAACTCGAAAGTGGTAGAGCCCCTGGTTGGCTTAGGCGCCGTTCGCTCCTTGTATCATTGGGAGCTAGCAGGCCAGAGTGGTGCTGTCACCGACTGGAATGTGGGCGGTGGATTTGGTACCAACTTCAGGTTCAGCCAGCGATTCAAGACGGGCCTGAACGTGTTGTTGGTCAATGGTTTTCGGGCCGAGTACAGTTATGGAGCAGGCGATATGATTGTGACCGGCCGAAGAGTAGTGGTTTTCCCCGCTCTAACCTTGGATGTGCTCTTGTAGACCCCTCACTTTCCGGTAGCCAGATGGTCAGTAAACGGCACGTTCTGGGCACCGGAATGTGCCTGGCTACTAAAGTAATGGGTTCGTTACTTGACGGCCGAAACCATATTTTTTCGGCGTTTTTGTAGGTTGCCTGTGGGATTGGTCCCAATATTACGCCAAACCGGCAGGTTCAGAGGGGCAACTACAGAACAGCCTTGATCTAGCACCTGCTTTGGTCTTATTCGTCTTGCTGGTTTGCAAGCGCTTCCGACTACACGCTAACGACAAGGGGAACGGCCGTCGTTAAATCCTGCGGATAGCTGCGGCCAATAGGCCACCAAGTTTTCTTTTGTAATTTATATTCTGCTGTTTGCTTTGCTTATGAAGGTTTTGCTGACGCTGGTACTGACGGTATGCTGGCTGAAGCTGTATGGGCAGGAGCCATCGGCCGGCCAGGTGTACACCGACCCCAAAGCGAGCTACCAAGTGACGTACCCTGGTTCTTGGCAACGGCAGCAAAACGCAGCCAATACCGAGACATCCTTCTACCCCGGTGGCGCCGGGCAGGCCGCCGTAGTAACGATAACCAGCCGCCAACTCCCCGCCGATTACCCCGCGGCTGCCAGCCTACTCGTCCCGGGTCAGCAAGATTCGGTGTGGCGCAGCATTCAGCGGCTGCCCCAGGCCCAAGTGCTGCGCCTCGACCAGCACGCGGCCGGTAGCTACCAAGAAATTCGCTACCACTATACCTTCGCTTCCGCTGCCACCCCCGCGGCTCGCACCCGCGTGATAGGCCGTCGGCTATGGCGTGGCGGCTCGGAATTTAATGTGGAGTACCGGGCTGCTACCAGGCAAGACGGCCGCTACCAAGCTGAGGGCGAGCAGTTAGTGAAATCATTCCGCTTCCCGAACGGTCCGGCCAGTCAACCCAGCGCCACCCAGCAATGCGACGACAAGATGTACGGCATTGCGGCGCTGCGCTACGTCAATGACGTGTGGGAAGATGACTGCCGCACGATTCACGAGTTTTCCACCGCCGACCCATCATCAACCCCGAAGATTCACCGGCAAGTGCTGCCGTTTCAGTCGTACGCCCTGGCCAAAGGCTTCGACAACTGCCTGTATTCGGTGACCAAAGCGCCCACCAACCGTCCAGAGTACGTGTACCGCTACAACCCCTTCACCCGCCAGGGCGAGTATACCAGCTGGCGGCTGCCAGCTCAGGGCTCGGAAACCGTCTGGATTTCCGCCGCCACCGACGTGCGGGGCGACTTGTATTTCATGACGGCCGATGCCAACAAGCTGGTGAAAGTCAGTCCCTTCGACAACTCCATAACGGTGCTCTGGACCAAGGACCCGGCGCGGCAGACGTCCTATTTCCCTATCATTGGTTTTGCGGGAGCGGGCTCCCACGGCAATTTCTGCCTTGACGACGCTAACACCCTCTACGAAGTCTACAGCACCGATGGCTCTCTGCTAAAAGTGGACTTGAACACCCGCCAAGCGGCTCCCGAAATGATTCCGCTCAGCGGGCTACCGGAGCGGGGTGGCTACAGCGACTTGCTGTTCCAACTAGACAAGGCTGGCCGCCGGCGGCTCTATTTGGCAGGTCCTAAATCTCTGTATCGGGTAAACATGGAAACCGGTGAGGCCTATCGGGTCCGCCGCGGCGTTTATACCGATCTGGCGGGCTGCAACTTGTTTCGTGCCGTTCCCCCACCGCCGAAGACGGCCGCCGGAACCCTGCCTGCTGCCGCCACGGCTACCACCACATGGCAGGGACGGGTGCTGGACGCTGTCACGTTCCAGCCTTTGCCCCAGGCCCAGCTACGCCTAAACAACGGCAAAACGGAAAGCAAGCTGCAACTCACCCCCGAGGGTACGTTTTCTGTGTCCGTCACTCCCGACCGGGCGTACAGAGCACACGCCCAACTCGTTAGCTACCTGCCCACCGACAGCATCTATACCACCCTAACTGGCCCCTACGTGCAGGATATCCTGCTCCAACCCCTCACTGTTGGCACCACGCTGCGCCTGAAAAACGTGCAGTTCGACCAAGGTACCACCCGGATGCTCGCTGCTTCCTACGCCACTCTCGACCAGCTGATAGCCGTTATGAAGGAAGACCCCAGTCTCCTCATCGAAATACGCGGCCACACCGATAACGTCGGGCCCCCGGAGAAAAACCAAATCCTGAGTGAGCAGCGAGCTGCCGCCGTACGAATCTACCTCGTTGGCCTTGGTATCTCCGAGCAGCGCATCACGAGTGTGGGCTTTGGTGGCACCCAACCCCGGGCCAGCAACGCCCGCGAGTCTACCCGCCAGCTCAACCGCCGCGTGGAGTTCCGCGTGACAGGCGGGCGGTAGGAGAAGCTACAAACCTTGCACCGCTACGCAGTGCAGCCACAACTAGACAACTCGCACAATTCAGGAGTACTGTTTCAGTAAGTTAATCCTCTCACCTCATCCTGCCAATAATGCAGGCCTTGCTTCTCAAAAACACCGCCTTGCAAAAAACGATTGATAAACGCAGCGAGTGAGCTGGTTAGAACAACTCCTTGGTCGAAGATTTGGTAATGATCTGAAATGGGAATTCCTATTTCCACTTCCCACGTGCCGCAATAAATTGAGTATTCAGCTAGATAAAACTGCTTGGGAGGTAATTCATTTCTGTATTCGAGTATCTCCTCCAGCGGAATCATTCGAAACATATCTTCTGCTGACTCAAACCCGTTGCAAAACAAGTAAAAGATTTTGAAGTCCGTTGGAAGAACCAACCTCATTTCTTGTTCGAACTGTTTTATAAGTTGTTCGTTTGCAACGGGATAGAGACTGATATCAGTTTGCTTCAAATTAGCTTTGAGCCTTGATAGTAATTTGTGAATCGTCATAAAACGTTACTTCCAGTCGGTGGCGGCCTAAGTTAAGGCCTTTAACTGACCAGTATTATAGTATCATCTAATGCCCCTAACCACCCTCAAGGTTCCTGAACTTTCTTTAGTACTACTCATCGGCACGTCGGGGGCGGGCAAAAGCACGTTTGCTCGGCGTCTATTTAAGTCCACGGAAATCGTGTCGTCGGACCATTGCCGGGCGCTAGTGGCGGACAATGAGAATGACCAAGCCGCCACGCCCGATGCCTTTGCGTTGCTGCATTACCTGGTGGGCGTGCGCCTCAAGCGCGGCCTGCTCACGGTGGTAGACGCTACCAACGTGCAGCCCGAAGCCCGCAAAACCCTAGTGCAACTGGCCCGCGACTACCACGTGCTGCCCACTGCCATCATCCTCGACGTGCCTGACCGGGTAGCTGAGGACCGCAACCGCGCCCGAGACGAGCGCAAGCACATGGGCCGGCACGTAGTGCCACAGCAGCGGGTGCAATTGCGTCGCAGCCTCAAAAGCCTCAAGCACGAGGGATTTCGCCACGTCTATCACTTGAACGGCCCCGAGGAAATCGACGCTGTGCAAACTGTGGTGCGTGACCCGCTCTACAACAACCGTAAGCAGGAAACCGGCCCCTTCGACATCATTGGCGACGTGCACGGCTGCTACGACGAATTGGTGCAACTGCTCTCTAACCTTGGCTATACCATCGAGGCCGAGCCGGTGCAGGACGTCCGCGACCTGGGCGTGCGCGTGACGGCGCCAATTGGCCGCCGAACTATTTTCCTTGGCGACTTAGTTGACCGGGGGCCGGATTCGCCGGCGGTGCTGCGGCTGGTGATGCGCATGGTGCAGGACGGAGTGGCGCTGTGCGTGCCCGGCAACCACGATATTAAGCTGCTACGCCACCTCAACGGCAAGAAAGTGAACGAGCAGCACGGTTTCGCCGAGACGTTGGCGCAGTTGACCACCGAGTCGGACACGTTTAAGAGCCAGGTGCGGCAGTTTCTGGATGGTCTCGTGAGCCATTATGTGCTCGATGACGGCAAACTGGTAGCGGCCCACGCCGGTTTGCGCGAAGACATGCAGGGGCGGGGTTCGGGCGCAGTGCGGTCCTTTGCGCTGTTCGGCGAAACCACCGGCGAAATAGACGAGTTTGGCTTGCCGGTGCGCTACAATTGGGCCTTGGAATACCGCGGCCGGGCCATGGTGGTGTACGGCCACACGCCCGTGCCCGAATCGGAGTGGCTCAACAACACCATTGATATTGATACCGGCTGCGTGTTCGGCGGTCAGCTCACGGCCTTGCGTTACCCCGAGCGAGAGTTAGTAGCCGTGCCTGCCGCCCGCGTCTACTGCGAGCCGGCGCGTCCGCTCAACTACCTGCGCCTCCAGCACGAGCAAGCAACCGCCAACGCACAAACGGCCTCCGACCTCACCGCGCAACAGCAGCACGACGATCTGCTCGACATCCGCGACGTGATTGGCAAGCAAATCATTCGGCCGCGTCTGCTGCCTTCGGTTACGATTCGGGAGGAAAACGCCATTGCTGCCCTGGAGGTGATGAGCCGCTTTGCCCTCAATCCCAAGTGGTTGCTGTACCTGCCGCCCACCATGTCGCCGACGGAAACCAGCCCGCTGCCCGACCTGCTCGAACACCCCACCGAAGCCTTCGACTACTACCGCAAAATGGGCGTGGAGCGCGTGGTGTGCGAGGAAAAGCACATGGGCAGCCGCGTCGTGGTGGTGCTGGCGCGCGACGAGGACGTGGCGCGCCGCCGCTTCGGGGTGGTAGGCGAGGGCCCCGGCAAGTGCTACACCCGCACCGGCCGCAACTTCTTCACCGACCCCAACCTGGAAAGCGCCTTCCTCTCCAAGCTGCAAGAGGCCCTAACAGGCGCCAACTTCTGGGAGAAACACCAAACCGACTGGCTCTGCCTCGACGCCGAACTGCTGCCGTGGTCGGCCAAGGCGCAGGACCTAATCAAGAACCAGTACGCCGCCGTAGCCGCCGCGGCCAGCGCCGCGCTGCCCCTGGCCGAAGCCGCGCTAGCGCAAGCCGCCGCCCGCAACCTCGACGGCCTCGAAGCCCTGCTGGCTCGCACCACGGCCCGCCGTACCGCCGCCGAGCACTACGCCGAAGCCTACCGCCGCTACTGCTGGCCCGTGGAAAGCCTCGCCGATTTGCGCCTGGCGCCCTTCCACCTGCTCGCCACCGAGGGCCGCACCTACTTCGACAAAGACCACGCCTGGCACATGGAAACCCTGCGCGCCCTCAGCGTCCAGGATCCCGGCCTGCTCCGTGCTACGTCCTACCGCGTGGTAGCTACCCAACAGCCCGCGGAAGTGGAAGCTGCCATTCAGTGGTGGACCGACCTAACGGTTGCCGGCGGCGAAGGCATGGTGGTCAAGCCCTACGACTTCATCCCGAAAGGCACCAAAACCCTCGTGCAGCCTGCCCTCAAGTGCCGGGGCCGCGAATACCTGCGCATCATCTACGGCCCCGACTACCTGCTGCCCGGCAACCTGGAGCGCCTAAAGGAGCGGGCCGTCAAGGCCAAGCGCAACCTGGCCCTGCGCGAGTTTGCCCTCGGCGTGGAAAGCCTGGAACGGTTCGTGGCCGGCGCCCCTCTGCGCGAGGTACACCAATGCGTGTTCGGCGTGCTGGCCCTAGAAAGCGAGGCCGTGGACCCGCGGTTGTAGAAGGATTAGAGATGGGGCACTTCATGTCTCTACTTCTAGTATTATGCATGATTTACTTCATATAAGACAAATACCGAGTTCCATCTGCTCGGCTATCGGACTAAGCTTATGGCCAAAGCGGTAGGTATTTCGTAGCTATCTGCACAAAGGGCATCCGGCCATATTCTGGTGCCATCGGAGCACTAGTTGCTGTGAAATTCACTTCTGCTTTCAACAACTTATGCCTACTAACACCATTCTGGTAGTCGGCGGCAACGGCATTATTGGCCGCAACGCTGTCAGTTACCTGCTTTCTACCGGCAATTGGAATACACTAGTCACGTCGGCCTCGGCGCTGGACTATGAAACTTCGGCGCGCTATGTGCAACTGGATTTGCTGGATCCGGAGGCTGTAGCAAAGCAAGCCGAGCAGTTGCGTGAGGTTACGCACGTGCTCTACGCCGCCTATATCGAAGGTAAAACCCTGGCTGCCCAAACCCACGTGAACCTGGCGCTGCTGCGCAACCTCGTGACGGGCTTGGAGCAGTTTGCGCCTAGCTTCCAGCACATCACCTTTATTCAGGGCGGCAAGGCCTACGGCGCCCACCTCGGCCGCTACAAAACGCCGGCTCTGGAAACCGACCCGCGCCACTTTCCGCCCAACTTCTACTACAGCCAGGAAGATTTTCTGCGCGAGCAGTCCGCCGGTAAGTCGTGGAGTTGGACGGCCGTGCGCCCCGATATTGTGATAGGATTTGCGGTAGGCAACCCCATGAACCTGGCGAACCTGATTGCCGTGTACGCTAGCTTATGCAAGGAACTGAAGGTGCCCTTCCGCTTCCCGGGCAGCTTGCAGGCCTACCAAGTGCTGGTAAACGTGACCGACGCGACGCTACTGGCCAAGGGTATGGAGTGGGTGGCAACCCACGACGAATGCAACGAGCAAATCTATAACGTCACCAACGGCGACATTTTCCGCTGGAGCCAGCTGTGGCCTAAGTTCGCCGCGTATTTTGGGGTGGAATATGCTGAGCCCATCACGTTCCCGCTGCAAGAGTACATGGCCGACAAAACCGAACTCTGGCAGCAGATAGTCCAGAAGTACGACCTTAAGCCGCATACCTTGGACGAGCTGGCGCAGTGGCCCTTCGGCGACTTCATTTTCAACGTGGAAGCCGATGCCTTCTTCGACGTCAACAAGCTGCGCCGCGCCGGTTTCCACGACATGCACCTCGACAGCTTCACTTCCTTCCGCAATCAGTTCGAGCAGTTGAAAGCCGAGAAAATTATTCCGTAGTTGGTCCTATGCTTGGGTAACGTGATGGTGTGCGGTTGCTTTGGCTGATAGGCCAACAATGATAGTAGCTGCTTATATTGAGCTTTCTTAATGATTGCTTGGCAAGCGCCATTAACTGCTGGCCCAATATGCACTCTCTGAGCAGACATATAGTCAACATTCTGATACTAGTGCTTGGTTGCCGGCTGGCCCATGCACAAACAACAGCTGAAGCAGCAACTCGAAAGCAGCAGTACTTAACCGAGCAGAAAACCATCGGTCGGGCGTTCACGGGGTACTTTTACCCCCGCTACAACCAACTCTATGCGCTGCCGGCTGCCACCTTCGTAGCGAAGATAGATTCGGGCCGGCAGGTGTTTGAAACCCACCTGAACCGCTACGCTAAGCAGCTAGAGGCACCGTTTGTGCAAACGCAACAGGCCGAGATACGCTTCTATTTCGATAAGCTGCTGCTCGAATACCCCGAGGCGCACGAAACCTGTACCGGCCAGAAAGGAAAGCTGCCGGCGGCCGTAGTGCGACGGTTGAACGTCAACCTAGCGGCTTTCAATCAGCCCGAACAACTCACCAACGACGATTTCAAGGCGTACGCACGAGCCTACGTGGAACGGCAAACCAAGCGGGAATTGCGCAAACCTGCCTATGCCCGGCAGGACAATCAGTTTCTGCAAGCCACCTGGCAGTTGCTGCCCACGCTATTTACCAACGCGCAGTGCCGGGCATATTGGCAACAAGAATACTTGTTCAAGCACCTCGACAACCTGGGTGCTAAGAATCTGGAAGCCATTGTTGGCAGCTTCAATGCCACCTGTCAGGATACAACTTACCGGCGCAAAATCAACCAGCTTTACGAGCAAGAGCTGGCTGGTCGGCGGGGGCACCTGATTAAATCCTACAAAACAGTGGGGCCTTACGCGCTAGACCTGCACCTGTTTTTGCCGGAGGCCAGCGTAGATAGCCGGCCGAAGCCGACCATCGTTTTTTTTCACGGGGGCAGTTGGTCGGAGGGCAAGCCAGATTGGTTTTTCGGGACGTGCGCCGGGTATGCCCGCCGGGGCTGGGTGGCCTGCGCGGTGGAGTACCGCGTGCTGGCCCGTCATAATACCTTGCCCTTTGCTGCCGTGATGGACGCTAAATCAGCTATCCGGTGGCTGCGGCAACACGCCGAAGAGTTGCAGATAGACACGGCGCGCATAGTGGCCTCTGGCAACTCGGCGGGTGGGCACTTAGCCTTAGCTACGGCTCTGGCAACGAACTGCAACGAGAAAACCGACGACTTACGCTGGAGCGCCAAACCCAACGCGCTGCTCGTCAATGCGGGCGTATACGACCTTACCACGGCAACTAATGCCTGGATCAGCAAACACCTGAAAGACAAAGCGCAAGTGCGCAGCATTTCGCCGGTTCACCTCGTCGGGCCAGGCCTGCCATCAATGTTGCTTGTTCATGGCACCGAGGACAAGAACGTGGCATTTGCTACAGCAGAAGCATTTCGCCAAGCTGCCACGCAGGCTGGCAATGTGGTCGAGTTTGAAGCCCTGGACGGCGCCGAGCATTTTATTTGGTACAACCCGCGCTTCGCTGGTAGAATAGCCGAACGCCACGCCGCTTTCCTGAAGAAGCTTGGCTACTGAGTCGGTACGGTATTGAGGCTGCCTGGCGGCTAGCGAGTCTGTGTTGGCTGAGTTCGATACAGGAGCAGCCAACTGTCCGCTCACGTAAAGCTTACCGCCCGGCCATGCTCTTATCCCGCGCGCCTTTGAACTCCGAGCCGGCGCGCCACTGTGGGAACGTAGTTTCGGCGGCTAGGCGCTGACCGACGCGGAAGTAGAGTTGGGCGTCCTGGGCGATGCCCAACAGGTCCCAACTCGGGTTGAACTGGTCGGCGGGCTTGTGGTAGAGGTTGGTGGTGTAGTTCTGGCGCTGCTGGGCAATGTACTCCTTGCCGCGGGTGCGGCTCTCGAAGCCGCCGCTGGCGTAAAGCGAGGGCACCCCAACGTGAGCGAAGTTGAAATGGTCGGAGCGGTAGAACATGCCGGTTTCGGGCGTTTGGTCGGGCAGCACGTAGCGGTCCTGCTCTTTGGCCGCCGCCCGGGCGTAGTCCTCTAGCTCCGACTGGCCGTAGCCAATGACGGTCAGGTCCTTCATCTCACCGTAGGGCCAAAGCATGTCCATGTTTAGGTCGGCCACGGTTTTGTTGAGCGGGTAGGGCGGGTGCTGGGCGTAGTAGGCCGAGCCGAGCAGGCCTTGTTCTTCGCCGGTTACGGCCAGAAACACGATGCTACGGGCGGGCTTCTCCTTGGCCTTCTGGAAAGCTTCGGCAATGCTCAGCAAAGCGGCCAGGCCGGTCCCGTCGTCCACGGCGCCATTGTAGATAGAGTCGCCGGCAATGGCTTTGCCCACTCCAAAATGGTCCCAATGGGCGGAGTAGACGATGTACTCGTTGGGGCGGGTGGTGCCGGGCAGCACGGCCAGCACGTTGCGGCTGGTTTGGCGGCGGAGCTTGTTTTCAATGCTGGCCGTGAGTGTGAGGTTGCCGAGCGGGCGGGAGCGGAAACCGGGCTTGTTGGCTGCGGCATAGAGCTGGTCGTAGTTTTGACCAGCGGCCTGGAACAGCTTTTTGGCGGCATCCATCGTCAGCCAACCTTCCAAGGCGCACTTATCGGCGCCCTTATTAGGTGTTTGGGCGCGCAGTTTGGGGCTGGTGGCCCCGCTCAGCACCACCGACCACGGATAAGCTGCCGGCTTGGTATCATGCACGATGAGCAGGCCGGCGGCGCCGTGGCGGGCAGCTTCCTCGTATTTGTAGGTCCAGCGGCCGTAGTAGGTCATGGCCTTGCCGTTGAAGAAAGTGGTGTCGTTGCTGGCATTGCCGGGGTCGTTCACCAGCACCACCACCGTTTTGCCTTTCACGTCGAGACCCGCGTAGTCGTCCCATTTGTATTCGGGCGCTACCACGCCGTAGCCGGCAAACACCAGCGGCGAGTTCGTAACGGTCACGCGGGGCTGCTCGCGCTGGGTGAAGGCTACGAAGTCGGTTTTATAGTTGAAGCTCAGGTTTTGGCCATTGCCCTTGATTTGCATAGTGGCCGCGGGCGTACCCGTAATTTCCACCAGCGGCACCTGCTGAAAGTAGCTGCCACTGGGGCCAGGCTTGAGGCCAAGCTGCCGGAACTCATCGGCTAAGTAGTTGGTGCTGCGCTCTTCGCCTACCGTGAACGGCTTGCGGCCTTGCATCTTGTCCGAGGAAACGGCTTGCAGATACTTGCTGATGCTGGCCGTCGTAATGGCGCCGGCAGCACTGGCACCAGGTGTAGTAGCTGAAGCCGCCGAATCGGTAGTGGTAGTGGCATCAGTACTTGCCTTGGACTTGGATTGACAGCCGCTCAAGGCGATGCCAACTAGCAACGACGCCGTAAGCGGACGGATGCAGGGAAACAGAGAGGAAAGGGTCATAAGGTGGTCGGATTGCTGGTCCGGCGGCCAGCCTGTAAGTAAAAGCTGAGCTGGAATTCTGGAAATGTAAGGCAAACCCCTGCCTTGCGCGTTACTGCTTGCTGGATTTTTCCTCGTAACCACTTTGCAGTAGAAAAGCCTTGAAATTTTTGGTGGTAAGCATATCGGCTAGGGCTTGCTTCTTGTTGGTGGCCCTGGCGTAGTAGGATTGGCAGATTTTATAGCCTACATAATAGCCTAAGTCGCAGGGCTTTTCGGGCGTTTCCTGGTCGGAGTTAGCCAGCCAGTTTTTGGTGGTAGTACCGTCCATCTCCAACTGAAAAGCGAGCCACAATTGCTGCTCGTGGGCGTTGCCGTACACGTGTAAGCGGGCGTTGTTGCCCAGGGCCCCCGTTACCAACTCGGCCACAAAGTCGGCCATGCCTTCCCGAATAGCCGCACTAAGCAACGTACCATCACTGCGCTGCTGGACGTTGTGAATCATTTCGTGCGTTACCAGATTCGGTAGGTTGGTGACCGGGCCGCAGCGGTTGCGCTGCACCAACGACAGTTCCGAGGTGTCGACGCCAGGGCCATTGGCCGTTTGGTCGGCGCCGATGAGCAGGCCCGGCTCCTGGGCCGTGCTACCCGCGAAGCCGCCCACCACAAAATAGATGGGCTGGAAACGCACTGGCGGATACAACTCCTGTAGCCGCCGAAAAGCTGCCAGTATCTGCGGCTTCTGCTCGGCTATGGCCTGCGTAGTTTGCCGCACCGAGGCGTAGTAGCGCGGCCGCTGGGTGATGCGCCGGGCAAACACCACCGCGTCGCCTTTGTATTTGCGTTTGAAATACTCTTGCAAACCGGGCGAAGCCTTATTGAAATACTGCTCCTGAAAAACCCGGTAGGCCTGCGCGGTGTCGCGCATGGCGGCGGGGTAAGCCTGCCAAAAATTGTCGATGTCACTGGTAACCAGCTTGATGCTTTCCGCCCGCCGAATGCTCGTGCATTGGGTGGCACCAAGTAGCAACAGAGCTCCCAAACGGATAAGTGATAAGTAACGCATCAGGATGGTAGGCAAGACCAGAGGAGTGGCAAGAGCAATGAGAACAGGATAGCCTTGGTTAACTGATGATAAAGCTAAAAGGCGTGGAATATTCGAGAAAAACCAAATATAAATGGCTGCCAGGGCTTGCCAGCAGCCCCAGCAGTTGGATAGTTGCTGGAAGTATATGGAGCCAAAAGCCGAGACGGTACCTTCGTTTCAACTTTGCTACAGTCAGTGACTGCTGCTCTACTTTGCTACTCCATGCACGTTCGCATTCAAAAGGCCCTCACCCAACTTGAACTGACCCACAACCTGCGCATCCTCTACGCCTGCGAGTCAGGCAGCCGAGCCTGGGGCTTTCCCTCGCCGGACTCCGATTACGACGTGCGTTTCATCTGCGTCTAGAGAAGGAATTGGTGCAGCGAGCAGAAACTCTAGTAGAGCGAGTGGAGGGAGCCTTTGCTGCTGCTTGTCTGCCCGAGGCCCCTAATAAAGCCGCCGCTGAGTTACTGCTGATTCAGGTACGGCAAGCATGGTACGAGGCTGCTACATAACAAAAGCCCTTCCCCGTGCAGGTGGGAAAGGGCTTTGGGGTAGCTAAAGGCTACTACGTTATTGTTTTTGCACTTAAGTAAGCTTGTCTTGGAAGTGCAAGCACGTTTCAAACACTGAAGGGTACTACTCAGATACGGCTCGAGCGGGTAGGCGTGCGCTTTACACTGGACCGGCTCTTCTTTCTGAAATTAAATAAGCTATGACGGCCGCGGCTACGGTGCCCTTTGTAAATTTTGTAGCTAGGACGGTGGGTGTAGCGCTTGGCCTTCATTTTGGCGCGAGCGTAGGCAGTAGGGCGGCCCGCTTCGGCCGGGGTAGGTTCAACACCACTCACGAGTAAGATGGCAAAAAACAGCAGCAGAGTCCGAATCATAGAGAGTAGAGTTCAAGGTTGGTATGCTGCTATAAACTCAAGACTGAGGCCAGAAATTGTGCCTCAACCAGAAAACTTTAAATATTTCTGTTTTAACAGATGTGGAAAGTTTTGTTACAGCTTAAAAGGCTATAGTTATGGCTGAAAATATATTTTTCGATTCAATTAAAATTTCAATCGAAAAAGGGGATTGGTTTGGTCTTGGATGGCGCTGTAACAGTCTAATATTTATATAATCACCTAAGCTAAGGTGAGGCTGATTGCGGCTTCAGACTTACGTTTAGTAGCTAAAGTATTCCCGTGTTGCCTAGCGTTGCCGGAGCCGCTAGCTGGTCATCACCACATGGTCGGGCGGCAGTATGAATCCTGCCTACTAGTAAGTTGATACTCATCAAAAGGACCGTATCTGCTTTGCTTGTTGACGTCCAGAACCTAGAAGACAGCATAGCAAAGAGCAGTGAACTGAAAAAAATACCTCGGCTGTATGGAATTAGATGGGAGGTGGCATCAGTAGAGAAACGCTCTATCTGTTCCCGCCTATGTACCGATTCCTACACGTCCTGCTGCCGCTGTTTTTGCTGTTTCCCCTGTCGTTGCCGGCGCAGCAGAGGCTGGCGCACGCCCGTCAGCGCAGCTACCTCACCAAAGTATTTCGATTGACGGACGCGCAAACCCAGCTCCTATACGAGCGGGGCTTAAGCGCCGCTCGCCCCGAGTTCTTCACGCAGCCCGTCGATTCTTTCCCGACTGACAGCTTGCGGATGGTCTTTCAACGTTTGTTGCCGCCCGGCTACTATCTGGTAGCGCACACCGAGGGGCCGCAACTAGTGTATTGGCTGCGCTCGGTTACCAACCGCCAACTCACCATTATCGACAACCAGGTGGACCTCACGGTGCTGGTGCGCGACTCGCTCGGGCGTTTGCTCGAGGATGCGCGCGTGACGTTGCCCAAAAACCGGCAGGTACCCTTCGATGCCGCTACCCGCGCCTACCACCTGCCCGGCAAAGCCAGCCGGCCGGGCTTGCTGGCAGTAGCGCAAGGCGGGCATACCACCTACCACGCACTAAATCAAACTTTTCCGTACCAACAGTCGGCGCGGTGGCCATTCATTTGGCGCCGGCTGATGTACGGTTTCCCGCTCGGCTACCTCACGCGGCCGGTACGTAAGCTCGTGCTCGACCTGCGCCAAGCGTCCTATATCAACACTGGGCTGGTGGGCTCGCTGCGGTCGGTGTTCAAGGAAGATGTGCGCGACGACCGGCAAGCCCGCCGACAGCAAAAGCGGGAAGGAGAGTGGGTGAGTTACCTCGCCCTGAGTAAACCCCGCTACCGGCCCTCCGGCGACACCCTGCGTCTAAAGGCCCGTATTTTGCGCCAGCACGACGGCCGGCCTTACTGCAAGCCACTGGAATTGTATCTGTTAGACGGCTACACTCCCAAACCCCGCATCGTGGCGGTGCTAAAGCCCGTGCGGCCTGGTTCCTACGAATACGAATTGCCCCTCACCGATACCCTGGGGTTACGCTCCGATAAGTCGGTGCGCGTGCGGCTGGTGCAGCCCGGCAAGGAGGACAAGACGTTGGCCGACGGCAGCTTCCGGCTGGAAGACTACGAACTGAACAACACCCGCTATACGTTGCGTGCCGCCGAAACTCCGCACCGGCGCGGCACCACGCAGGCGCTGTTTCTGCGCGGTCAGGATGCCAATGAGTTGAATCTGCTGGATGCGCGGGTGCGCCTGAGCGTAACGCCCGCCACCGTGGGCCACTTTCCGGGTCGGCAGGTGTTTGTGCCCGATACGCTTTGGACCCGCGCGCAGCCCCTGGATGCCACCGGCGAAACCCGCCTCAACCTTCCCGAAGCCAACTTGCCGCCTGCTAGCTTAACCTACCAGGTGCAAGCCACTTTCCTCAACGGCGACAACGAGCGGCGCGTTGAGTCAACCTCGGTGTCCTACGAACTCGACCCCGGCGAAATCAAGCTGACCCTGCAACACGATACGGTGGTGGCTCGCTACCTGGTGCGCGGCGAAGAGCGCCCGCATACGGCCACGCTGGAGGTACAAACCGTCAACTTCAATGGCTCCACCTCGTTGGTTAGCAGTGCCGTGACGCTGCCGCTAGCTCGGCCCGTGGACCCGCGCGCCCTCAACTACCGCCTCACCGACGCCACTGGTCACGCTGCCGCCCTGCCCCTCGACGCCAGCAATGCCGGCCTACTGCTGCGCTCCAACCGTTCGCACGATTCCATTGTGCTGGCCATGGAAAACCCGCGCCGGTTGCCGTTTTGGTACTATCTCTACCGTGGCAACGAACTGGTGCGCCGCGGCTACAGCACCGACCTCGCGCTGGCGTTGCCCGCGCCAGGGCCCACGCCGTGGTACGTGTCGTTGCACTACTTCTGGGCGGGCACTCTGCAAAGCACCGAGTACAATGTGTTGCTGCCGCAACACCGCCTGTTGGTGCAGGCCGAGCAACCCGACGTGGTATATCCGGGGCAGCGGATAAAACTGCGCTATACCGTCACGGATGGGGGCGGCCAACCCGTACCCAACGCCGACCTTACCGCGTACGCCCACACCAGCAAATTTGAAGTAGCTAGTGCACCAGAAGTGCCGGATTTCGAGCCTCCGGCGGCTGGGCGGCTCTCGTTGCGACGGTTTCAGTTGGGGGCAGGGTTCGAGAACAAGGCGGAGGCTACCGGCCAGAAGCTGCTGGCCTGGGGCGCGTGGCGCAAGCGCCTGGGCCTCGATTCGTTGCGGTTCTATCAGTTTCTGTACCCTGATTTCGGGGCTTTTTATGAATACCAACCCGCGCCCGGCGGCATTACGCAGCTCACGCCTTTCGTGGTAGACTCGGGGCGGGTGCAGCCGGCGGTGGCCGTGTACGTGGATGGTGTGCCGGTGTACGTGGCCGCCATCAACCGCGAAGAACCCTTTGCGCTGGTAGCTGATAGTGGGCAGCATACTGTGGCCATCCGCACGCCCAACCGCTTGGTTACGCTGCGCGGGGTGTATCTGCGGCATCTGCACAAGCTCACCCTTAGCATCGACCCCAACCGCACGTGCCACGAGCTAACGGTAGAGAAGCGCGGCCCCCTAACGGAATTAGAGCAACAAGAACTGCAACGCTTCCTGATTCTGGTCGATAGAAGCCAGGTGGGCGAGCGGGTACTGCTCCGCCAAGGCAATCGGCTGCAACCCCTTGGGGCCGGCCGCCCCATAGCTAGCAACAGGGGCCCCAATCAGCGCTACGCCTACACTTCCTACGGCCACTACACCCACCAAACGTACCACCTGGGTGGGCCATTCCGACCCGATTCGGTGCTGCTGCGCCGCACCGACGGCCTGCGGCGGCGGTTCTTGCTCGAGCCCATGTTTCGCTACACATTGGAGGCGGGCCTGCTGAAAATGCGCTGCGTGCAAGGCAACGAGTTCGGGGGGTTGACGGAAGCCAATCAGTTCGGGCAGTTGCCGTTAGCTGACTTTGCGTATACGGAGGCCGACATGCAGCCGCGCCCGGCTACCAGCTACTACCGCGCCCCCAGCCCCGGACCCGTCCTCAACAACCCCGCCGCCACTGCTGCCGGGCAAGGCCGCTTGGTGCTGCGCTTACCCGCCCCGCCTGCCAATTCCCGCGAAGCCCTGCCGCCCGTACTGTACACGCTGGTCACGCAGCCCGGCAATACCAGGTTTGTGCGTCTGGAACGCGGACTGCCGCCCACGGTCCATGCCCTGCCTACGGGCCGCTACCGCATGGCCCTGCTGCTAGCCGATAGCTCTGTACTAGCGCCCAATACCGACCTCGAAATTCAGCCCAATGGCACCACCTACGGGCAGTTGGAATACGCTGACCTGCTAATTAAAGGCGCCGCTGGTCGAGCGTTGCGCCGCCGATTCGAGCGGCTGGTGCGTGAGCGGGTACCTAACCTCGCCTTGTTCAGGAAAGAGTTGCGGGAGGAGCGCCGGGCCATTACGGTAACAACGCCCGTAGTGCCGCAGCCTGGCTGGCGGGTGCAGCGCGGCCGGGTAGAAGACAAGCAAACGAGCGAAGGGCTGCCCGGCGTAACCGTACTGCTAAAAGGCACCACCATTGGCGCTTCAACCCTAGCTGATGGCAGCTTTGAGTTGAGCGTGCCACCCACGGGCAACACGCTGAGCTTTTCTTCAATCGGCTTTGTGTCAACAGATAAGCGGTTGGATGGCCGGGATATATTGGTGAGAATGGAGGCCGACACCAAGCAGCTCCAAGAGGTGATAGTGGTAGGCTACGGAACGCAGCACCGCAGTGAAATGACAGGCGCCATCTCCATCGTAACCAGTAGCGCCCTGCAAGGCCGCGTGGCAGGCGTAGCCATAAGTGGCCAGCCAGCAGGAGTTAGGATTCGTGGGGTAAATGCCAGTGGCGGCAGCAATCAGCCGCTACTCATTGTTGATGGAGTGCCGTTTAGTGGCAAGCAAACTGATTTAAATCCCGATGACATTGCCAGTATCAAAGTGCTGAAGGACGCAGAAGCCGCCGCTACTTTCGGTTCGCGGGCTGCCAATGGCGTTGTCATCATCAACACCAAAGCTGGCATCAACGGCCGAACCCCGGCCGGCTTAAGCCCCGGCGAAACCACTGGCCCCGATGGTTTGCTCCTCGCCGGCCGCGACCCGCGCCTGGCGCTGCGCCGCCGTTTCTCCGACTCGGGCTGGTGGCGCCCCACGCTCGTTACCAACCAGCAGGGCCAGGCCAGCACCGAAGTTGTGGTGCCCGACGACATCACCGGCTGGGACACCTTCGTGCTGGCCTCCGACGACCACGCCCGCACCGGCTCCTTTACCGGCCTCATGCGCTCTTTCAAGGCTGTGATGGGGGAGCTAGCCGCCCCGCGTTTCCTGATCCAGGGTGACCGGGCGCAGCTCGTCGGTAAAACGTTGAATTACCTTCCCGACACGGCGCAGGTCACAACCACTTTCCAAGTCGGCAATAATCCGGGCCGCACGCAGCGCCACCAGGTAGTTACCGCCGTGCTCGACACACTCACCTTTACGGCGCCTGCCGGGGTTGATTCGGTGCAAGTGCGCTTTGCTCTAACCCAGCCCAACGGCTACCAAGACGGCGAGTTGCGCCACATTCCGGTGCTGCCGGCCGGCACGCGGGAGCGGGTCGGCACCTTCGCCGTACTCACCGCCCGCGACACCACCCTCACGCTGCCGGTGCGCCCGGAGCTCGGCGAGGTGACGGTGCGCCTGGAAAGTGACCCGCTGCCTGCGCTGCTAGAAGAAATTCGCCACGTACAACGCTACGTCTACCTCTGCAACGAGCAGGCGGCCTCCAAGCTCAAAACCTTGCTGCTCGAACAGCGCATCCGGGAAGTGATGAAGCAGCCCTTCGCCGGCGAGAAGGAGGTTAACCGCCTGATCCGCCATTTGCTGCGCGGCCGGCACCAGCCCGAGGGCTTGTGGGGCACTTGGCCCGGCGCGCCAGTTAGTCCGTGGGCTACGCTGCACGTGCTGGAAGCCCTGCTCGACGCCGAGAAGCAAGGCTACGCAGTGAAACTTGACCGGGACGCCATTCGGCTTTATCTACTCAAGCAGCTCGACTATGCCTTTGCCGAGGCTGCCGTGCAACTCTCGCTGGCCTCCGCGCCGGGCGGGCAACGCTTCAGCGCGCTGTACTTCCGCTCCGCCGACGACCGAATCCGGCTGCTCCAGGTTCTGTACCGCCTCGGCGCGCAACCCGATTTTCGGAGCTACGTGTTGCGTCTGGAACGCGAGCAGAAAGGCCGCCAGCCCCTCGACCGATACCTGGCCCTCACCAATCTGCGTCAGCAACTGGGCTTGCCCTATCAACTCGACACGCTGCGGCGCTACCGCCTGCGTACCGAGCTGGGCGGTGTGTTCTATGCCGACACCTTGCGGCTGGGTTCATATTACCGCTTTCTGCTGCCCGACCGCATCGGCAACACGCTGTTGGCCTACCGGCTGCTGCGCGCCAAAGGTGGCCAGGAGACGGAACTGATGCGCATTCAAACTTTCCTGCTCAACCAGCGCCGCACCGCCAGCCACTGGAGCAGCACGTATGAGGCCGCGCAGATTCTGGAAACCATAGTTCCCGACCTGCTCGTACCCGGCGGCAAGGGCTTGGTTGCGCACGCTCAACTCAGCGGCGCGCTTTATCAGGAGGTGCGCGAGTTTCCGTTTGAAGTTAAAATCTCGGCTGCCGCTGGTCCGCTCACACCGCACAAGGAAGGTGGGCTACCCGTGTATGCCACGGCCTATCAGTCGTTTTGGAACGCCGCGCCCGAGGCCAAAGCCGCGCCGTTTGTGGTGAGTACGCGCCTGGCAGGGCAGGAGGGAAGCCGGGTGAAACTCCGCGCCGGCAAGCCCACCGAGTTGCTGGTAACCGTAGACGTGAAGGCCGAGGCGCGCTATGTACTGCTCGAAGTGCCTATTCCGGCTGGCTGCTCCTACGGCGAGAAGGAGCGAGGCAACTACTTCGAAGTACACCGCGAGTACCTGCGCCACCAAACGGGCATCTTTATGGATGTCCTGCCCATTGGCCGCCACACCTTCCGCATTGCACTGCAACCCCGCTACCGGGGCCGCTACACCGTTAATCCGGCCAAAGCCGAGTTGATGTACTTCCCTACCCGTTTCGGCCGCTCCGCCAGCAAGCAGGCAACAATAGAATGATACAACGCGAAGCTCCTGCTTGTGCGCACGAGCAGGAGCTTCGCGTTGCATTGGGTCTCGTCGTACTTTCGTGCAATATGCCCTACTCCCTGCTACTATTCGACTACGACGGTACCCTTTGCGATACACGTCGAGCTATCAAGCATGCCATGCGTCGCACTTTTGAAATAATGGGGTATCCGCCGCCCGACGAGGCTCTCATGGATGAAGCCGTAGGGCGGGGGCTGTTGCTAACGGAGATGCTGCTCTGGCTGCATCCGCCCGGTACGCCGCCCTTGCCTGCTGTTTGGGTGGATACCTACCGCGCCATCTACAACACCGAGTCCGAAGCGCTGGTTACGCTATTTCCTGGCGCCGAGCAGGTGTTGATGGCCGCCTCGGCCAACGGCAGGGAGTTGGTAGTTATCAGCAATAAGGGGTTGCCGCTGCTCGAAAATTCACTTAGCCGTTTCGGTCTGCGTCACTATTTCAGCCTCATACTCGGCGACACCCCAGACCGGCAGTTGCCTCTCAAACCCGATCCGGCCATGTTCACGCAGGCGATTCAGCCCCGATTTCCGGCTATTAGCCTCAGTGCTACTCTTATGATTGGCGACACGACGCCTGATCTGCTCTTTGCCCGCAACTGCGGCATTGCTTCCTGCTGGGCCAGCTATGGCTTTGGAGAGGAAGACGATAATCTGCCTCTCCGTCCTACCTACTGCATCAATACCTTGCCGGATCTACTGCCGCTACTCGCGTAGCGAACCTCGCTCAAGGCAAGGCTACGAAAGCTTGCTTCTTCACAACGTAAGGGTTCGTTAAGGCGGTTGCTGTGATTTCTTTATGCCAGTTTTTGCCGTGCTGACCACTGTCAACCTTGGCGGCAACACCACTACGACCGGCGCCGTAGAGGCGGCTTCGCTGGGCTCTGGCCCAGCGAAGCTGCCATTTTACCTGAGTGGCTGGCCGTGCTGGCCCACCGCCCCGACATGGAAGATCTTGCGTCTCGGGTAGCGAATTAGTAACCTAAGTAAATAAGCCTAGCAAAGTGTGTTAGTGGCTACTGCGACAAAAAAGCCAGCCTGTGCTCATTACAGAATAGGACTGCCAGTAGAAATACGTTAATAGCAAACCCAGTGATTTTTATCTGCGTGGCGATTAGCTATAGTATATAAATAGGCTACTGATACTTCTGTAATATATTTCTCTGAGAAGTACGCTTTGAAATTATAATAATGTCAAAGGCGTAAATAGGAAATAAAAAGGCATTATAACTGGAATAAATAAACTGAGTGCAGTATATGTTTTCAGTGGTTGGAATTTTGTTTAATGACATTTCTAGAGAGAAGAAATTAATATATAGTTATCCAAATACACGTTAGTGAAATTGCGTTCAGTCAAGCAAGCTGCGCAGTAAACCAACCGAAGAAATGCGTTTTTACTGCTGAGGTACTTGTTGCCAGTAAGTTGCTTGAGCCTCCGTTCTATAACCGAAAAAAGTGGCTCCCGTCCTGCAATCAACAATCCAAGTACTTGCTTGGCGCGTAGGTAATAAAAAGATGATAAAAAAAAGCAGTAAAAGGCAACTTTATGGTTGCAGAGCCTGTAAGGAGGCAAGATTACTAGATTTTTCCAGTGCTGAAATTAATTTTAATGCAACAAAGTGGAAAAAGTTATTAATTTAATAATACTCCTTCGCTCCCTGCCTGATTACGCACTACCTCCTATGAAAGCTACTAATACTTCTCTTTCTTGCTTGCCTAGCAGCCTGTTCTATTCCGTTCAAGGTTTCCTTGTTTATCAGTAAACGGCCTCTTGCAATGGAACATTACAAGCGCTATACAGATTCATCCCGAGTAATATTACCCGTAACGGATGCTCTAGTTGTATTTGGCGCCTTTCGGATAGCCAATTTTTATATGCAAGGGGATTGGAAATTTGAAGGAGTGTATCCCCTTCTGTTTGCTGTTTTTGCCTTGTTGTGGTGGACCCTTTCAAGGCAGAAAGTCAATGTCTACCGGACCGACCGGCTACTTTCCTATCCGGAAAAGCTGATGCAGCTAGTGCATGGCTTTTTGCTGCATGCACTATGCTTTTTGGCTGGCGTGGTTGTATTAGATCTTAATTGGCTGTCCAGTAGCTATTTGGTTGCCGTATATGGGCTGTCTATTGTGGGTGTTACAACGAGCCGTTTCCTGCTTACCTATTTGCGGCGGGCTTACCGCCGACATTTGGCGCGGCCTCACAATCGATTTGTGATCGTAGGAGCTAGCAGCAGCGGACAAGAGCTATACCGCTTTCTGACCTCACACGATCCAATCAGCAATCAGTTCAAGGGGTATTTCACGGATGAACCCGTGTCTGGTGAGTTGCGGCAGCTAGTACAAGGAAAGCTGACAGAATTAAAGGCGTACTGTAAAGACGAGCGGATCGACGAAATCTATTTTGCGCTGCCCCTCGACCAGCACCAGCTAATCGAGGATATTTCTCGCTTTGCCGACGACCATTTCATTGCATTTCGTATTGTTCCGGACTACCAAGGTACTATGCGTCAAGATGTAAGCGTTTACTACTACGACCACCTGCCCGTGCTCACGATTCGGCAGGCTCCCCTTGGGTTTCGTACCAACCAAGTACCGAAGCGTGCGTTTGACATTGCCTTCTCGCTGTTCGTGATCCTCGGAATTTTCCCGGTGGTGTTGCCGATCTTGGCCCTGCTCATCAAGCTCGACTCGCCCGGCC
>NZ_CAXTBM010000049.1:17240-44192 GCF_964242765.1 uncultured Hymenobacter sp. | reverse complement strand
GGACCACGGCACGTGGAAGTCGTGGGGTGTCATGCAGATCATGGACAAGCAGGATGGCCTGCGGAAGTATGCCGGCCCCGGTCACTGGAACGACCCCGACATGCTGGAAGTCGGCAACGGCATGGTCGCGAACGAGGACCGGGCTCACTTCACGATGTGGAGCATGCTGGCTGCCCCTCTGATTACGGGCAACGATATTCGCTCGATGAAAAAGGAGACGTCCGATATCCTAACCAACAAGGAAGTTATTGCCATCAATCAGGATAAGATGGGTGTGCAAGGCTTCAAACACAGCGTCAAAGACAGCCTGGAAACTTGGCTGAAGCCTCTAGCCGACGGAAAATGGGCCGTTACGTTCCTCAACCGCAGCAAGCGGCCCCAAGCAGTCAGCTTCGATTGGAAAGCCACCCCCATAGTCGACGACTTGTCGAAAGCAGAGCTAAATGCTGGCACTACCACCTACAAGATTCGCAACGTGTGGGCTAAAAAGGATATGAGTACCACCAAAAAAGCCTTCAATGGCACGGTTCCTTCGCACGACGCCATTCTGCTAGTACTAAACAGGTAGCACTCAGCTGTGCGCGTACTTTATAAAGGCCGCTCCCTGTATCAGGGGCGGCCTTTGTTGTAAGTCTTAAGTCTAGTTACGTTGGAAGTAGCCCTAAACACGCGAGGCAGGGTCCTAGCTAACGCACCCGAAACGCCCGAATGAACAAGGCGGAGTTCTAGTTTCCAGTTTGTATGTGGAAGCTAGAACTCCGCCTTCGTGTACCATTTCCGGGGTCACTATTTAAGCTTCTTGCTCACTAATGTGGTGTAGCTGCGGCTATCAAGGGTGAAACGCGCCTGACCTTGACGGTTGACCTTCACGCGGCGACCTTTCTGCACGGCTCGGTTTCGGTCGGTGGTGTAAGTGTAGAGCTTGCGAAGCTTGGTAGGCAGGCCCGTAAGTGTCACCGGGCGGGTAGCTCCGTTATTAACTAAGTGAAACGCGTACTGCCCCTGGGTAGCGTTTCCAAGCGCGGCACCTACTACATTAGGTTGGTCGACGGTGAGGGGCAAAGCCGCTAAGCCAGCGGGAGTAGCGGCTAGCTGCTTCAGGTTCCAGAACCGCTGCGTAGGGTGCAGTGGCGAGTTGTTGCCGAAAATACCACCTCCTACTAGCGGCGAATAGTCGGCGGTGAGCTGCCATTGCAAGATGGTGGCTGGCTGACAAATACCAAGTAAGCGGGTGTAGAGGTTGATTTCTTCTAAGGCGTAACTTTCCTCCTCGAATACGGCCGGATAGCTCCATGCCTGTGCGTCGGTGCTGCCCTCGCCCACAATGAGTGGTAGTTGCAGCGTGGTAGCCGCCTCTGCCCACTTTTGCAGCGTTTCGGTTTCCCAGCCCCGCCACGAGTGAAACGACACGGCACCTATATAAGGCCGGGCCGCCGGGTCCTGCATGGCCGGATAAATAAAGTTGTAGGTGGTAGCGTCGGAATTGTCGCCGAGCAGCAGCTTGGTTTTCAAGCCGCGCGAAACGAAGTAGGCGCCCAGCCCTTTGATGAGTTCGGCGTGCTCCTGCCCTGTTTGGCGAATGTTGATGCCCAGGTCTGATTCGTTGAACGAGAACATGGCGGCTTCTACGCCATATTGCTCTCTCAAATAGATCAGATAATCGGCAATGGATTTGTAACTGGCAGGTAGGACCGCTGGATTGAGCGGGTTGCCCCAAACCCCATCCGGACCTGGCCCATTGCCTGAGGCCGGCGAGCCCACAATAGCCCAGTTCGGTGCCGACCAAGCCGTCACAATAACTGGCATGCCTTGTTTGCTCAGGCGTTGCGCCATCTCCATTGACTCGCGCACATGCGGATGAAGCTGTCCTTGCCGAGCCGCAGCGCTCGGGTCGGTTGCCTGCTCGGGGTGCCAGCGCTGCCAAGGCATCTCGACACGACCCCAAGCCACCCGCAGGTTTTTCAGCGAATAGTCGATAACCTGCGGGTCAGTTTTGGGATTTTGCAGCCGAAAATTACCTCCAAACCCCTCAAACGGGCGGCCTGGTTGTGTTGGATTCAGCGTCAGTTGAACGGGGTTACGGTCGATTTCACCGGTGGCGCTCAAGCTGAAGGTCTTCCGAGCAGTTTGCCCCTTCGTTAAGCTGCCCGCCTGAATTGGCACGTAGAACTGGAAGGTTTTAGCATCGGCAGGTTGCAACTTTAGCACCACCGTAGCGGGCTCAGAAAGCGTAATTTCCACTTGCCGCGTGGGGGCCATTATGCGCAACCGGCTCACCAGCGCCTCTACATCAACCGTTTGGCTGTTGAGAGCCTGCCGAGTTACTGCCTGCCCTGTAGCATCCAAAAATTCCACTGTTCCGGCACCGTATGAGTCGCGAGGCACAGCCAGCACGAAATAAGCCCCCTGTAGCTCCCGATTGGTTAAGGCTTGCAGCGCTACTGTTACGTTGGCTTGGCCGGGGGCCGTATCTTCCACTGTTTCCGTAAACGCGACGCTATCAACGAGTGTAGTAATTACGTGCTTTGTGCCATCACGCTTATAGCCAGGCCTTTGTCGCTCTTTACCCGTAGCTGCCCGGCGGGCCCAGTTAGGTCCTACCGTACGCAAACTGGTTTCAAACTCCAACAACTGCCCTTGCACCCGCATACCTAATACGTTGCCCCAGGGTGTTACTTCAGCCTGCCCATACACTTGCGACACAAATGCGGTGCACAATAGGGCGCTTGTTATCAAATAACGTAGCCTTTTTCGCCAGTGGCAGGTAGTACTTTCTGACATGAAACGAGAGTAGGGTGGAAGTTGGAGAGTTATAATGGCCGTTGAAAGGCAAGAAAAACGTAGCGAGCAGGAAGTAGTATTTGCCTTAACTAAATAAGTTTGAAACCAACCCAGCCCGAGAAAAGGCGTTGGTGAGTTAAATATGCCTCCTACTTGCTATACAAAGCTAAAAGCTTTTAGCAATTCGCCTAGAAGATATTTGCGCAGAAACCAAGGAAGTCGACGGCCTCAAACCAAGGAATTGAAATGCCTGAGTGCTATGTGTTGTAATAGATCTAACAACTAGCTTCAGTAGTGGAGACGATAGCAACGCCGGGCAGTAGTACTACAAAAGCCTTCAAGCATCTTATGCAAACGGTTAATTAAAAGAGCAGGAGTGTAGCGGGCAGGAGTTGAGACGTTGAGTAGATAATCCTGAGCTATACAGCTAACCTTTCAACAAAATGAATGCTTTTGCTAACAAAAACTGCCATATTAGCTTGCAAATAGGTTTTAGCAACCACTGAAATAGCTGTTGATTTTGGCGAGCAGAGAAGTATCAAGCAGAAAAGTTTAGTTGCCAAATGCCTCTGCTTTCAGATGGAAGGACCGAGATGGCCGTAGCTTTTGTAAGCCTTAATTAACACAATCGATTGATGAGCCTCTTGCCGCGCTCCTTTATTTCCGTTTGAGCCCGCTTTCATCCTACAGACATAAAAGCAATAAACTGACATACCGCCGGTCGAACACTCCAGCCAAGAGTGACGACTTTTTACCATAGCGCCGACAACATGAGCGATTTTACCACTATAGCCTCCACACCATCCACAAAGCAGCCGCCCTCTGTTGTGCCGAGTGCGCGTACGATAAACCACTTCAACCAAAACCAGAATCTATGGGGCCTGGACTTGGGCGGGACCAAAATTGAGGGAGTGATTTTGCGGTCGGCGGCGGAGCCGGAAGTGCTGTTTCGCGACCGGGTGCCCACCGAGGCTAGCCAAGGCTACGAACACATGCTCAAGCAAGTTCAGTTGTTGGTGGAGCGCATGGAGCAAGCCGCGGGCTGCCGTCCCGACAAGATTGGCATTGGCACCCCAGGCACTATGATTCCGCAGTCGGGGCTGATGAAGAATTGCAACACCACGGCCCTGAACGGGCGCCCCTTGAAAGCGGATTTAGAGCAGTTGCTGAACCAGCAAGTTTTTATTGCCAACGATGCCAACTGCTTTGCTTTGTCTGAAACGCGTTTGGGAATAGTTAAGCAGAAATATCCTGGCGCACGAGTGGTATTTGGTATAATCCTGGGCACTGGCGTGGGCGGTGGATTAATCGTGAATGGGCAGGTAGTGGAAGGCTTCCACGGAATTGCCGGTGAGTGGGGCCACAACTACTTAAGTGAAAAAGAGGGCACAATTTGCTTCTGCGGTAAAACGGGCTGCATTGAAAGCATCCTGGCTGGTCCAGCCCTGGAACGATTTTACACTGAAAAGAGCGGCGAGAAGCTGGCATTAAAGGAAATAATGCAGCGCGCTACTGCTGGCACTGACCTAGCGGCCGTGCAAACCTTAGATCGACTTACGCACTATTTTGGCCTAGCACTAAGTGCCGTAGTGAACGTGCTCGACCCGGAAGTGATTGTAATTGGGGGTGGAGTGGGCAATATCTCGGAAATCTATACCGCCGGCGTAGCCAACATCGGGCAGCACATCATCGATCATCATTTCGCGGCTCCCGTCGTGAAACCTTTGCTAGGTGACAGCGCGGGAGTGTTTGGGGCAGCTTATTTGGTTGCCTAACATCAACAAGTGAGAAGCGCCCTACAGTGTACAGAAACTGCACAGTAGGGCGCTTTTATTATTTACGGGTGCTTTTCGGGTGCAGGAGAGGTAGGGATACCATACCGAATATGAGATAAATGCGGCGGCGACATTCTATGATATTGATTGAAACCCTGCTGTGCGTAATTGTTTTACTTTTGAGCTATCTACCAGCAGTATCCCAACATGAGCAGTAAGGTGAAAAAGCGGACATTGATCCACGACATTGCTCGTCACCTAGAGGTATCAATTGCGACAGTCTCTCTTGTGCTCAACGGCAAAGCCAAGCAGAGCCGTATTAGTGATGCCTTGGCACAACGGGTACTAGCCTACGTCGAGGAAGTAGGCTACAAGCCGAACCACCTGGCCAAGAGCTTGCGCACCGGCAAAACGCACGTTATTGGCCTCGTAGTGGAAGACATTTCCAACCCCTTTTTTGCTACTGTTGCGTGGCTAATTGAGAAGCAGGCTTTCGAGCGGGGTTACCGCATCATTTATTGCAGTACAGACAACGACACAAGTAAGGCCCGAGAACTGATTTCCATGTTTCAGGACCGGCACGTCGACGGCTATATTATTGTGCCACCCAAAGGCCTTGAAGACCAAATAAGTACCATCTTGCACGAGCATATTCCCGTCGTGCTCTTCGACCGATACCTACCCGAACTACCCACCAACTACATTGTGGTAGACGGAGCCAAAGGCACTTATGAGGCCACTCAACATTTACTTGAACAAGGCTTCACCAGTATAGCCTTCATCACGACCGACTCCAAGCAGACGCAGATGGAAGAGCGCCTAGAAGGATACGCGCGCGCGTTGCAAGAACATGAGCGGCCCCAACGAATAAAGCGTGTAGACACGGCTAGCCCCGAGAACATTCTAGCAGATATCCACACCTTCATCCGGGAGAACCGAGACTGTGACGCCATTATCTTCTCTACCAACTACTTAAGCATTTACGGGCTTGAAGTAATCGGGCAGCAAAAATTGCGAATTCCCGAAGACTTGGCCATTGTCTCTTACGACGACCACGACTTGTTTCGCCTCTACACGCCTGCCATTACCGTTATTGCGCAGCCAGTGGAAAGCATTGCCAAGAACGTCATCGATATTCTCCTGGACGAACTCAAACACCGCACCGATAAGCACACGACCACTTATCAAACTGTTGTGCTGCCAACTTCACTCATTATCCGCCAATCGTCCGTCCGCGGCGAAGTGAAAGTGCTTGGAGTTGCTAAATGAGTGGTGTCCTTGATAGTAGCCAGTGCATGGCTTAAAATAAATAGTTATTGCGTTTGCTCTAAAGCCTGCCGTAGAGAGTCTGCAAACGTGTCGTAAGGCTGATAGCCACGAGTCAGAACGTAGCCTTGGTGGCCTACGCGCAAAATTACCGTTGGGAAACCTTGTACTCCAATTTTAGCTACAGCCGCAAATTCCTGTCGAGTAGCTGTTGCCGTTTCGGGCAGTGTGAGGCGACGCAAAAACTCAGCGCCATCTACACCGTTGGCTATTACCAGCGGAACGTAGGTTTGAGGTTCGTTTAAGTTAGCGCCGTCGTGGAAATGCGCATACTGGATGGCATGCGCGAAGCTAGCTGTTTGAGCTTGGTTGAGTTGACGGAACGCATTGATGGCCCAACTTGGGGGCTCGGAATCCTGTACATAACTTCCCTCCTCCCCTAGCGCCCGAAAAGCTTCGCCGAATTCTACGCCCGTTACTTTTTCCACTTGCTGCAACGCACCACTGATGTAGCCCCAGGCTTCGCCAATCGGCTCTACCCGCTCGCCTATCACCATACCGCCGCACAGCACCGACACAGCCACTTGATCAGCAAACTCTTGCTGCACCCGCTGTAGTACTAAGCTCATACCATAGCACCAGCCGCACAATGGGTCGAAAATGTAAAGCAATTCAGGTTGGTCGGAGGCAGCGTCAGGTTGTAGCATGGTGAGGCAAGCAATAAAAAGACCGTTATGCTGCGCTTACCAAAGCATCTTGCCAGTGTAGTAATATCAGTTGATTACTATACTAGCACCATGTTTCGGCAAGCGCAGCATAACGGTCTTGCAGGTCGTTTAAGTTATTAGTTCGGAACTAGCCGTTCATGGACACCAAGAATTCCAGGTTGTCTCTGGTGCCTTTCATGCGGTCCTTCAAAAACTCCATTGCTTCCGAAGGCGTCATGTCGGCCATGAATTTACGCAACACCCAAATACGGCTTAACTCGTCCTTGCTCATCAGCAAGTCTTCGCGGCGCGTGCCTGATGCGGGTACGTCGATGGCGGGGAAGATGCGTTTGTTGGCCAGTTTGCGGTCCAATTGCAGTTCCATGTTGCCCGTGCCCTTGAACTCCTCGAAGATAACCTCGTCCATCTTGGAGCCAGTTTCGATGAGGGCTGTGGCAATAATGGTCAGCGAACCACCGTCTTCCACGTTCCGAGCTGCCCCGAAGAAGCGCTTGGGTTTGTGCAGCGCGTTGGCATCCACACCACCCGACAGGATCTTACCAGAAGCAGGCTGCACGGCGTTGTAAGCGCGCGCCAAACGGGTAATGGAATCGAGCAGAATCACCACGTCGTGGCCGCACTCCACCAAGCGTTTCGCCTTGTCCAGCGCAATGCTCGTGATTTTTACGTGCCGGTCGGGAGTTTCATCAAAGGTGGAGCTGAGCACCTCGGCTTTCACCGAGCGGGTCATGTCCGTTACTTCCTCCGGGCGCTCATCAATCAGCAAAATCATGAGGTACACCTCCGGATGGTTTTCGGAAATGGCGTTGGCTATTTCCTGTAACAGCACCGTTTTACCGGTTTTGGGTTGCGCCACAATCAACCCGCGCTGCCCTTTACCGATGGGGGCAAACAAGTCTAGAATCCGGGTGCTATACAGACCCGACTTTGTGGTGAGCTTCAGCCGCTCCTCCGGAAACAAGGGGGTGAGGCTATTGAACGGCACCCGGTCGCGGGCTTCTTCCATGGCCCGGCCGTTAATGCTGTCTGCTCCAACTAGGGCATAATATTTCTCGCCTTCGCGGGGTGGCCGGATAGTGCACTTCACGGTGTCGCCGGCTTTCAACGAAAACTGCTTCACCTGAGCCGGGGCCACATAAATGTCATCGGGCGAAGACATGTAATTGTAGAACGGGCTGCGCAGGAAGCCATAACCGCCATCGGGCATCATTTCCAAAGTGCCTTCCCCCGGAATAGTGATGTCGAAATCATTGCGGGGGCGGGGCGGTTGCGGCTGGCCGTTGCTTTCGGGGCGCGCCTGGCCATTTGCCTCCTGGCGCTGCTGGCGCTGCAACTCACGCGCTGCATAACGGTCTTCACGGCGCTGCTCCCGGTCCGGGCGACCCTGTAAGTCACGGGGCTCGCGGGGCGCCTGTGGGTCGCGGGGCAGTCGGTTCTGGTCGCGCGGTGGCTGGTCACTCGTGCGGGGCTCATTCCGAAAATCGCGCATGTCGCGGACGCCATCGGCGCTCCGGCCGTCGCCGTTGCGCGCCACGTCGGGCGATACTACCGGCCGGGTTTCACGGGACTGGTCGCCGCGTAAGTCACGGGGAGTCTGGTTTTGGTCCCGGTCACCACGGAACTCCCGCTCGCGGGGCTGGTCGCGTGGTGGGCGCGGGGCACTACCGTTTTGCTCGGGCCGGAAAATACGCGGTGTCGGCGGTGCTACGGGTGCAACCGGCGCGTCGGGGGCAGTGGAGGCTTCGGGAGCATCTGGCGTTACTTCAACTGCCGCCGGCGGTAAAAACGGTGCTTTATCTACGGCCGCCTCTAGGGGAGTGTCGTTAGCGGAAGGTGCCTCGGGTGCTTCAACTGGCGCGTCGGGGGCCGCAGCTCGATTACCACGGCCTGTAGCTTCGCGGGGGCGGCGTTCTGGTCGCTGAAAAGCTTTAATAGGACGCTCGGCAGGCGTCTCGGATGCTGGCGCTGCCACTTCAGCGGGTGCTACGGCGGTTGGTGCTTCTGGCGCTTCCACGGCAGCAGGTGCCTCTGGTACTGGAGGGGCCTCCACAACTGCTGGAGCCTCTGCGGCGGGAGTTGCAATGGGCGCAACGGCCACTGTCTCCGCTACCGGAGCCTTGGTGCGGGCACTGCGAGCTGGGGCCGCTGGGCGGGCGGGAGCCGCAGTACGAGCAGGCGCTGCAGTACGAGCCGGTGCCACAGCGCGCACGGCGGCTACCACTTGGTTGGCCACTTCGGGGGTTGCCACAAGTGGCTCATCTGCCACGGCTACATCAGAGAACGGCTGCTCCAAACGTGCTTTGCCGCTGGGCTTGATCTTGGGAGGGAGCTTATCGGCGGGAATAACGGCTTGCTGATCAAGAATCTTATATATCAGATCCTGCTTGCTGAGCTTCTTAAAATTACCGACGTTGAGTTCTTCTGCAATTTCCTTTAAGTCGGAAAGCAGACGGTCCTTCAACTCTTCAATAGTGTACATAGAGGCAATGAGGGGAGAAAAAATCAAAAGCGGAAGCACAACCAACAGTGGTACATTGCCAACAACGTCGGGCAATACCTCGAAGCCGCAAGGGCGGCATACAGCACGGGGATTTCAGGACTAAACTGAGGGAGTGATAACGGGAGTAGCGCTGGAAAATAACCGCGGGCCGGACGTTATAAAACTACCGAGAACCCGACATCAGCTGCCGACTTGTTAGCGCAATGTTAATCTAATACAGATGAACTGCCAAATCGGAACGCATATTTTGCAGAATAAGCTCCTTTACGGAGAAAAATTAGTCATGGATGCCGATATCGTTGAAATTTAGGTTGATGGCGGATGTAAATAAACTCAGCAGTACTGCGATGCAGCTTCTGAACCCACTCCCCATACGAACTGAAAATTACTAGAGCGTCGAATCAAAGTCGGTTTATATCGATACAAACTTTTATTCGCTTTGCTCTAGCAGCTTGCCTCTTTCTGCCCTAGGCTGCTAGTTTCCTTGTTTACGCAGCTTAGTGGGCGATTGGTTAGCTGAATTTAGCGTAATCTACGCGAAGCATTTAATCTGCGAAATCTAGGGTCTATTTTTACGCCGATCTTCATCTGTGTTTTCTGCCTTATGCTGCAAGTTTCCGTTCTCAAAGAGCACCCCGAGCAGGTGCTGGCCGGCCTGGCCAAGAAACATTACAAAACGGCGGAAGCTGACGTCCAAGCAATCCTCAGCCTCGACCAACGCCGCAAAGACCTACAAACTGCTCACGATGCGGCGCAAGCTGAAGCCAACGAGTTGGCCCGGCAAATTGGCGGCCTGATGAAAGCCGGTGACAAAGCCGGTGCCGAAACTCTAAAGGGGCGCACCGCCGAACTCAAGCAGCAAACTAAAGCCCACGCCGACGAGCTGACGCAGGTGGAAATTGCGTTGCAGCAAACGCTCTATAAGCTCCCGAACCTGCCCCACAGCAGCGTGCCCGAAGGTCGCTCCGCTCAAGATAACCAAGTGGTACGGGAAGTAGGTGAAATACCGCAGCTGCCTGCTACCGCCCAGCCGCATTGGGACCTAATCAAGAAGCACGACATCATTGATTTCGAGCTTGGCAACAAGATTACCGGCGCCGGCTTTCCGGTTTATAAGAAGCAAGGCGCCCGCTTGCAGCGTGCCCTGATCAACTTTTTCCTGGACGAAGCCCGCAATGCTGGCTACGACGAAGTGCAGCCTCCGATTCTGGTAAACGAGGCCTCGGGCTACGGCACCGGCCAACTGCCCGACAAAGAAGGCCAGATGTACCACGACGCGCAAGACAACCTTTACCTAATTCCAACAGCCGAGGTACCCATTACCAACCTCTACCGCGACGAAATTGTGGCGGTGGATAAGTTGCCCATCCGCAATGTAGGCTACACGCCCTGCTTCCGCCGCGAAGCCGGCTCGTGGGGCGCCGATGTGCGCGGCCTCAACCGCTTGCACCAGTTCGACAAGGTGGAAATCGTGCAGATTGCTTTGCCTGAGCAGAGCTATACCATCCTCGAAGAAATGGTAGCTCATATCGAAAACTTACTCCAGAAGCTGGAGCTACCTTACCGTGTGCTACGCCTTTGCGGCGGCGACATGGGCTTCACTTCCGCCCTCACCTACGACCTGGAAGTGTGGAGCGCGGCCCAGGGCCGATGGTTGGAAGTTAGTTCGGCCAGCAACTTCGAAACTTACCAGGCCAACCGCCTTAAGCTGCGCTACCGCCCCGAAGAGGGAGCTAAAACTCAGCTTTTGCACACACTCAACGGCTCAGCTTTGGCCCTGCCTCGCATTGTGGCCGCTCTGCTGGAAAACAACCAACTGGAAGACGGCAGCATTCATTTGCCAGAGGTGCTGCACTCGTATTGCGGGTTCAGCAAGATTGGCTGAATACTGCGTTCCTACAATACAAACGGCCCGCTCGAAATGATTTGAGCGGGCCGTTTCATGTAAAGAGTCCTGGTCGGCGTTGCGGCAGCGGCAAAGAATCGGCACTTACCTCTTCCTGGCTGAAGCCACAGGCAGCGCAAAACGTGCTTTTGGCGTACGCAGGGGTTTGGTACACCGCGAGCAAGACGGGCCATACCGCGCTACCTCACAGTGCATTACTGCACTAGGGTTTGTCTCCACGAACCCAGTTAATAGGCACTGCATTTCCAGCATTAGCCGAAACTGTTGTCCTGAGCTCGTAAGATCAATGCTAAAGATTGTCCCGTTGACGAGCTTCTTCAACGATTTGGATTTCACGTTCTTAAGCTTTCTGGATCAACGCTACTTCCTTTGGCTCTAGCATCGGTATTTTCTGCTGACACGCTAGCACCATAGCGTTTTCACGAGCTAGTACTCCGCCATTTGGTCATCTGCATAGCACCAGGCCCATTGCTCGCCAGGCTCAGCGGAGATGACAACGGGGTGCTCGGTAGCCCGGAAATGCTTGGTGGCGTGCTTGTTTTTGGAAGAGTCGCAGCAGCCAACGTGGCCACAGGTCTGGCAGACGCGCAGATGCACCCAAGTATCACCGAGGGCTATGCATTCGGGGCAGGCATATTCGGCGGCCGGAACCAGGGTTTCCAGAGCTGATAGATGAGTGCAAATAGCCATGGCGGGGTTTGTTTAGGTGGCTAATGGTTGGTCGGCAGGCACTAAGTTGGTGACGATGCGCAGGCCGCTCATCAGGGTTTTCTGCACCGGGCATTTTTGGGAAATAAGCTCTAGCCGCTGGCGCTGCTCTTCGGTGAGCGGACCGATCAGGCGCAGTTCCTTCTGCACTTCTTCTAGCATCTCGCCCGGCGTTTCGCACTTGTCGCAGTCTTGGCGGTGGACGCGCTGATGACGCAGCCGCACCTCAATGCCTTCAAGCGGCCACTTCTTCTGGGTGGCGTAGAGGCGCAGGGTGATGGCCGTGCAGGCGCCTAGTGCCGAGAGCAGCAAGTCGTAGGGCGTGGGGCCACGGTCTTGGCCGCCAACCGCTACGGGTTCGTCTATTACCCATGTGTGGTGGCCGGCCTGCACATCGGCCAGCAGTGCCTCCTGACCTACTTTTACTAGCACTGATTTGTCGGGCGCGTCTGTCATAGGGTGGGCCCGAAGGCTAGATGATGTTGCTATTTGAGTGGCTGTTCACTTGAAGCCGCAGTTGACTTGCGCACAACGGCCGTGTTGGTGTTGCCTCTAAAAGGTACAATATCCCTGTGTGTTTGCGGCTTTACAAGCCTTCTATTTCATAGAAAAGGGCTGCTTGGTCATGTGTGACACAGGCAGCCCGTATCAAACAGGCAGCAGGCCGTCGGAGACACAGCAAGACTTTGGGTTTCAAGTTTTCCAGAAGCGCTGCGCATCACCGCCCTCACCTTCTCTTTTCATTTAACGCCCGTCCTGCGGTTGCGGCAGGTCTAAGTCAAACTTGATGTCGCGCATGCAGCGAAAGTGGCCTTGCGGGCACTTTTCGTAGCCGATTTTTGAGCATGGGCGGCACGGTAGTCCTCGCACCTCGAGCACCCTGAACTCGGTGCGATACGGATACATGCCGAACTCAGGCACCGTGTTGCCCCACACGCTGAATATTTCTTTGCGGAAAGCGGCGGCAATGTGCATCAGGCCGGTATCGTGGCTGACTACTAACTGCGCTTGCCGCACCAACGAAGCCGACTGGTTGAGGGAATACCGGCCGCAGGCGTTGTAAATGGTGGTTTGTGCGGCAGCTGCCGAAGTAGTAGGAAAGTAGTAAGGGCTATCAGGAATACGTGCCGGGGCAGGTGGCGAAGTAGCGGCTTGCTTCTCGAAGGCCAGTTCCACTACATGGCCAGTGCTTTCATCCTCGGGGCCACCGAGCAGTACCACCGGGCGCCGCAGCTGGCCACATAGCTCGATAATGCGCTCCACGGGCAGGCGTTTGGTAGCGTGCTGCGCTCCAATAGCAAACGCCACGTACCCGCGCTGAAAGCCGAACGGCAACGTTGCTAAATCTACCTCGTCGGCTTCCGGAATGAAATAGTCGAGGCCCTTTCCGTCATTCTTTACCCCGAGTTGCGCTGCCGCGGCCAAATAACGGTCCACGATATGGACGCGGGGCATCGTACTGATTTTGAACTGCACGAGCAGCCACTTGCGCAGGTTCAGCTTGTCGAAGCTAGCCGACTTCACCCCCAGCATAGCTTTGAGCATGGTGGTGCGCAGGTTGTGGTGCAAGTCAACGACGAAATCGAACTGCTCTGTTTTCAACTCGGCCACCAGTTCCTTCAATGTGCCCGTGAGGTAATGCACCTTGTCGAGGTACGGGTTGGGCTCAAGGAAGCTTCGGTGGGCGGGTTTGGTACAGTAATGCACAATTGCCCCCGGCACTTGTTGTTTCACGGCCCGGATAACGGGCGTTGTCAGCACAATATCACCGATAGAGGAAAAGCGCAGAATCAGAATTTTCATAAGGAGAATACGGGAGCTGGGAGGCCGGAGCTAGAAAACTAAGAGCTAAGAATCGGGAGACAGAACGTTGTGCCGTTTGCTTTTCTCCCAATTCCTAGCCCTGACTCGCTGCCTGTAGCTCTTCAAACAAAATCACCCAAATAAGGAATCCTTGAACTCCAGAGGCGGCTTGATATCGGCTTTGCGCCGGGCAAAATAGTCGGCCACTTCGCCTACCGATTTGGCATTGAACGTCATGTCCTTGGTCAGGCCTCCTTTTCGGCCCATAAACACGCCGTAGCGCATATCGGCATAGCCGTTGGTATGGTGCGCGTCGGGGTTGATGCTGAGTTGCACACCCTGCTCTAACGCGTAGTGCACCCAGCGCCAGTCCAGGTCGAGGCGCCAGGGGTTGGCATTGATTTCGATAATAACCTGGTGTTTGGCGCAGGCGTCGATGATGGCTTTGTGGTCGAGGGGATACCCCTCGCGGCGCAGCAACAGGCGGCCCGTGGGGTGCCCGAGCATGGTGCAATACGGGTTTTCGATGGCCCGTAACACGCGCGTGGTGGCTTTGCTCTCGTCCATGCGCAGGTTGCTGTGCACCGAGGCCACTATGAAATCAAAGGTTTCGAGCACAGCGGGCGGGTAGTCGAGCGCACCATCGGAGAGAATATCAGATTCGATGCCTTTGAAGATGCGGAACGGCGCCAACTCCTGGTTTAGCTCCTCGATTTCGCGCTGCTGCTGGCGCACTCGCTCCACGCTCAGCCCATTAGCATAGTGCGCGGCCTGCGAATGGTCGCAAATACCGAGGTACTCGTAGCCTTGGCCTTGCAGGAAGGTGGCCATTTCGCGCAGGCTGTGGCTGCCGTCGGAGTAGTTGCTGTGGTTGTGCAGTGAGCCGCGCAGGTCGGAGTCTTCGAGCAGTTTGGGCAGTTGGTGCGCTTTGGCCAAGGCTAGCTCGCCGAGACCTTCGCGCATTTCGGGCTCTACGTATTGCAGGCCGGCCTTCTCGTAGATGGCAGCTTCCTGATAGAACCGCTCCCGGTACAGCAGTTGCCGCAGCGTAGCCGGTTGCCCCGCTGGCGTGTCGGTAAGCGCCTCCGAAAGATGGGTTTCGGCGGCTGAATGCAGGAACACTTGGTTGGTGAAATCTTCTTTACCTACCAGCAGCACTTCCACTTTCACGCCCGACGCCGTGGCCGTGCCCCGCCACGCAAACGGACCGGAGCGTAGTGGGTCGGGCGTAAGACCTTCGAGTTGGTTGAGTAAGGCGTGCGCTTTGGTGGGTTGCGTGGTGGCCGCTACCAGTGCCACCGCTTCAATAGTTTCCAGCCGGCGGCGCACCTCCCCTACCACCGCTACTTGCTCGGTGAACAGCGCTTCTTGCAGCCGCTCCCGCAGGTCGTTGGCTAGTTCCTCGGCTTGCGGATACAGCAGTTTGCCACTGCTCTGAGCCGAGAATTCTAGGGCTTCGAGGATGGTTTGCTGCGTTTTCTGCCCGAAGCCTTTAAGCTTGCTTACCTGGTCGTTTTCGGCGGCTTCGCGCAGTTGCTGGGGGCTTTCGATGCCGAGTTCCTTCCAGAGCGCCCGAATCTTCTTGGGGCCAATGCCTTTTACGCTCAGCAGTTCCACTACGCCGGGTGGCGTGGCGGCGAGCAAGCGCGTCAGTTCCTCGAAGGTGCCAGTATCCAGCATTTCGGCCACGCGGGCGGCGGCGGTTTTGCTCAGGCCAGTGCGGTCGGGCAGGCCGTGGCGTTCTACATTGGCCACCGGAAAGCTCAACGCTTCGAGGGCACTGGCCGTACCTTCGTAGGCCCGGATTTTGAAAGGATTTTCGTCGTGCAGTTCCAGCAGTTGGGCGGCCAGCCGGAAAGCACGCGTGAGGGCGCGGTTGTCCATAGCAACAAAGGTAGTTTCTAGTGGCTGATTGTTGATTGAGGAGGAATGGTAGTCGGTTGGGGGTAGACAGCGTAAGCGGAACAAAGCCCTGCCGTTGCCGATTTCTTACATTCGTTGCGTGGCAGCTAACGGCAAGTTGTGCTACTTCAACGCAGGATAAACTTCCTGGATGACGTGGAAGTACAAATAGCCCAGATTCTTCCGCCATTTTAGACGCGGAATCTGGGAAGCACGTTCAACAAGAAACTGAACCCAGGAACTATAAACTTCCCCGAAATATGCGTCTGTTCACTTTGTTGGCTTGTTTGAGCGTGCTGCTACTGGCCGCCACCTGCCAACCTGGCGCCGAAACCGCCATCCACATGAAACAACTGGAACGCACTTGGCTGCATGCCCACGAAGAAGACCAAGGCGACGTGCGGGTGTATCGGCCCAATACGTATGCGTTTCCGCCTTCCCGCGGCCGCACCGGCTTTTCCTTCGACCATAGCGGCCTCTTCACGCAGCTCGACATTGCCCCCCCCGATGGCCTCGAAGACCGCAAAGGCAAGTGGACCGCCGAAAACGACCACACGCTACGGATTTCCCTCGACGATAAAAAAGATCCTGACTACAAGCTGGAAATCGTGTCGGTAGATAAGGATGTGCTAAAAGTGCGCCGAATTGAGCCCTAGCCTTCTGCAACCTTACACGCCTGAAAGGACTCCTGTGTGTTCAGGAGTCCTTTTTTGTATAACCAACCTTCTTATGCGCTACCCTTATTTTCTCTCGCTGTTTTTTCTGCTTACCCTTCTGCTCGGCAGTTGCAAGAAAGACGATACTGCTTCACTACCTGATGGTTTTATAGGCCATACTTGGCTGCATGCCTACGAAGAAGACCAAGGCGACGTGCGGGTTTACCGGCCAGAAACCTATGCATTTCCTCCTTCCCGTGGCCGCACCGGTTTTTCCTGTGATTCCGACGGCGTGTTTACCCAGCTCAGCATTGCCCCCATCGATGGTATAGGGTCTCAAAAAGGCAAATGGACCATCTTCAGTGATAATACGCTCCTCGTTTCTTTTGATGGCCAAAAAGATGTAAATTATAAATTACATATAATTTCTCTGAAAAATGACGTTTTAGAAGTAAGATACCTGTACTAAGAAGCTACCCCTCTATTAGCTATTGGGGCCTTGCCTTTACCTACTCTACTATGCGCCTTCCACACCTACTTGCCTCTTTTTTTCTCGTTATCCTCTTTCTCAGCAGTTGCAAGAAGGACAGTGACGTAACGGCACCCGATGCCCTGTTCGGCAAAAGCTGGTACAATACGCGGCAGCAGGATGCTTCCGGAGCGTATGTCTATCAGCCCGAAGGCACTTTTGAACCCGTAGGCTGGGGTATCGATGGATTTCGGTTCGAGAAGGACGGCCGCTTCCTGTACTACACCCAAGGCCCCGCCGATGAGTTGCTAACTATTCCTGGCACCTGGAGCACGGAAGACGACAATACATTTCGCATTCAGCCGGACGACAGCCGGTATTCCGCGTTTGGTATTCTGATTTACTCGGTGCAAACCAACTCATTGAAGGCGCGCAGAACCCCCTAATAGCCATCCTGATTTCAACCCGAGCGCATTCGGTAGTAGCTTGCGCCGTATGAACTATTGGCTCGTTAAATCAGAACCCGCTGCTTACTCTTGGGCGGATTTCACCCGTGACGGCGGCACCGAATGGACCGGCGTCCGTAACTTCCAGGCCCGCAACTTCCTGCAACAAATGCAGCCCCGCGACTTGGTCTTGTATTATCATAGCGTAACCGGCAAGCAGGTAGTGGGCATAGCCGAAGTAGCCCACCCGGCCGCACCCGATGCCACCGCCGAAGCGGGTAGTGCCTGGGTGGCCGTGCACCTCAAACCCTGCCAGCCCCTAACGCAGCCCGTAACGCTAGCGGCCATCAAGCAAGACGAGCGTTTACGCCAGATTGGCCTGTTGCGTCAGTCCCGGCTATCGGTAATGCCGTTGAAAGCCGAGGAATTTGATGCTATTCTGGAATTGGGAGAAGCATGAACGAAGGGGCAGTGAACTTGTGCGCAGCAAATTTCAGTTGCATCTGCACGGACAGAGTGTTGAATTTACCTTCTCATCATGTGGTCAGTTCATTCTCGACTATTTCCTGGCTCCACAACTTCACCTAATTCAGTACTTCCCGTATCTTACCCAAGCATAGATGCTGAGGCGGGCATCTGGCCCTGGTTATGAAATACGTATATTCTTACCTCTGCATTTTACTTGTAGGCGGGTTTGCCCGGTTCGGACTAGCACAACCGGCTCCTCCCACGCCCGTGCAGGGCTTGCGGATGGAATTGCCATTGGAAGTGTATACCAGTGATGTGCAGGTGCTACCGCTGCCCCAAGACAGTAGCCTGCTCCTGCTAATAGATAAAGAATCACTGCTGGGGCGCAAGAATACCAGCTACGAGCTACAAAAGTACAACTACCGTTTGCAGCCCCAGTGGCTTAAAGTGGTGGAAATACCCCGGGAGTTCGAGTTTCGGCAGCTTTGCGGCGAAGGAACGAATGCGTACGCGCTATTCCAGTCCGAAGCGGTGGAGCACCGCTTGTACGTAGCGGCCGTGGACGGCACCAGCGGCCGGGTGCGCACCTACACCTTCGATACCAAGCTCGCGCGCAGCATCTACGACTTGAAAGCCCTGGACGGCAACCTGTTTGTATCGGTGCTGGTTGACAATCACCTAACGATTTTGCTGCTGGATCTGGCCGCCAACAAGTATCAGTTTCTGCCTTCGGTATACGAGCCGCTGCCCGCTCAACTCTCGTTTCTGGCCGATTCGGCAGCTCGGCGGGCCGAATTTGTCTTAAGCCAAACCAACGGGTTCAAGACGCGGCTGCAACTAAAGCAGCTCTCAGCGCAAGGCAAATTGCTGCGCTCGGAATTTGTGCAAGCTGAAAGCGAACGGGGCCTTATTTCGGCCCAGATAAGCCCTGCCAGCGACTCGGCTAGCGGACGGCTACTGGCGGGCACTTACACTCTGCGCGACGCCCGCTATTCGCAGGGCTTGTTTGCCGCCGACCTTTCGGCAGGCGTAACGCCCACCGGCTCGCGCCGCTCGTTGCGGTTCTATGATTTTGCCAATCTCAAGCACTTCTTCGACTTCATGAGCCCAACCCGGGCCGCCCGGCTTCGGCAACGGAGCGAAAAATACCGCGCCACCGACCGGGTGTTGCGGCTACGCTACCGCACCCTGATTCATGACCTGATACCGTTTCAGGATGGCTACGTGATGGTGGCTGAAGTCTACTACCCGCAGTACCGCCAAAACGCCTATAGTCCCTTCGGGGGGGCTTATTTGCCGTATAGCCCCTACCGCTACGGGGGCTACAATACCTCTAACTGGTACGGCGGCAGCCGGCAGGCCGAGGGCTACCGCATCACCCACGCGCTGGTATGCGGCTTCGACAAGCGCGGTAATCTACTCTGGGACAATACGTTCGTCCTCAAAGACGTGTACAGCAACAGCTTAACAGAAACGGTGCGCTTGCGCCCCCTCCCCGACGGACAGCGGGTAGCTATTGCCTACCTCGACGAAGACAAATTCAACTACAAGGTCATCGACCATACCACTCCTTCCCCCAACGATTTGCATGTAGATCTGCAAACGACGGCCTTGCCCACTGTAAAGGAAAAAGCCACCAGTACCAGTCAGGAAGGGCTGGTTGCGTGGTATGGCAGCCGGTTCCTGGCTTTTGGCTACCAGAACATCCGCACTGAAAAAGCACCTAACCGGGAAGTGTTCTTCGTGAATGTTATCGGGTTTGAGTGAGTCCAGTACAAAGCGCAACGGGTTGGTCTGTTTACTGCCACCTTCGCCTGTCGTCCCCGTATAGGACCATCACTCACCTTTTTCTCCTTATATGAAATTTCGTTTGCTGACCTGGGTGCCCTTGGTGGTACTGTTATTACTGGCAGGTTGCCGCTCTGCTGGTCCCGGCCGGCCGGCTCGTACTGTGTCCGAGTTCTTCAACAAATATGAGTCACGCTCCGGCTTCAAAGCTACCGACTGGAATGCGGGCCTCACGACCCGGTTGCTACTGGGGCGCCTGGGCAGTCTGGGTGGCGGCACCGACCTCACGCAGGCACTAGCGTCTGTCCGTAGCTTCAAGGTGCTCACCTTCGCCCCAACCAGCAACAGCGCCCAAAAACTGGTAGCCGATGGCTTAGTAAGCGAAGTAAATGGCTTGCTGGCCAACGAAAAGTATACGCCGCTGACCACTTCCCCCGACAGCAACGTGCGCTACGCCACCCGCAAGCAGGGCGACCGAATAAGCGAAGTAGTAGCCACCAGCAGCGTGTCCGGCGTCCCCGACTCGTTTATGCTCATGTCCATCGGCGGCAACTTCACCCAAGCCCAACTCGACCAACTCATCAAAATCCTGCCCAACGTGGCGGATATGACCAAATAGCGCTTCACGTTTCAGTCACCCGAAAAGCAAAACGGCCGCTCCTGCATGGAGCGGCCGTTTTGCTTTTCGGTGATACTACTGTTGCCCACTCCCGACCTCATTTGCTTGACGCACAGAATGCTGTACGCTAACCCCAAGTGTCGCACCACCACAATAGTCCGCTCATAGAAGAGCAGTGATTGACCACCTCAGCTGCAAGAAGCTATTATAAGTCAACGAAAAACTGTCGGCAGGATGCAGAGACGCTTCCTAGCGTCTCGTCGGCTGGGTCGCAAGACCTGGTTTCGTTCAACGACGAGACGCTAGTAAGCACTTCTACTTTGCTGGCGGCCAAAACAATAACTCAAACAGCTTCTACCACAAAAAAGGCCTGCTCTCATGAGAGCAGGCCTTTCACATTGGCAGCGCGACCTTGAACCGCGCGGCTTTCTTTACTTTTTACGCGGAGCAGCTTTCCGGACGGGAGCCTTGCGGGCCGGTGCTTTCTTCACTGGTGCTTTTGGCGTGGCCTTTACCGGAGCAGCCGGAATTTCCGGAGCCGGACCATATTTGGTTTCGGCTGGGTTCGGGTCGTCGGGCAGGTACACGTCGAATTCCACGCGGCGGTTGAGGGCACGGCCTGCTTCGGTAGCATTATCGGCAATGGGTTTGCTTTCTCCATAGCCATGCGACACAATACGGCTAGTCGGCATGCCTTTGCTTAGCATATAAGTCCGGGCCGAGGCAGCCCGCTCGTCTGATAGGCGCAGGTTGTAATTATCATCGCCCTTGTCATCAGCATGGGCCGAAATGCCCAAGTTGTAGTCTGGATAAGCGTTCAGCAGTTCTACCAGGCCATCAAGCGTGGGGTAAGACGAGGTTTTCAGCGTGGCTTTGTTGAACTCGAACTGAATGAATTTGGTGGCTTCCTGAAGCTTCTGCTTTTCTTCCACCTTCATTTCGGGGCAGCCACGGTTCGAGGCCGGACCAGCCCGATCGGGGCAACGGTCTTGGAAGTCAGGCACACCGTCGCTGTCACGGTCGAGCGGGCAGCCGTTGGCGTCTACTTGCGTACCGGCTGGGGTGTTAGGGCACTTGTCGGCCGAATCGATTACACCGTCACCATCGGCATCAGGGCACCCTTGCAATTCTGCCTTACCAGGGGTGTCAGGGCACTTGTCGTCGCCGTCGCGCACACCATCACCATCTTTGTCGGGGCAACCTTCCAGAGTGGCCAAGCCCGCTTCGGTTGGGCATTTATCTTGGTAATCAGGTACCCCGTCTTTGTCGCCATCGAGTGGGCAACCGGTCAGGTCTACCGCTACGCCCGTAGGCGTGGCAGGGCACTTGTCTTTGCGGTCGGATACCCCGTCGCCGTCTTCGTCTTTCGCTTTACCAAAGCCAATGGTCAGGCCGGCCGTGTGCTGCAAATACCGGTCATCGAAGCTGTCCTCGTCGCGAGTTGGCACCCCGTCAATGTTGGCGCTGAAAGGAACCACCTGCGCCGTCTGCACGAAGATGCCTACTGCATCGCTGAGGCGGAAGTTGATGCCAGCGGCGCCTTTCAGCGAGAAATAGCGTCTGTCGCCATTGAGCACCACATTGTTGTAGCTGCCTTCTAGGCTGGTCAAAGTCAGCCCAGGTGCCAATGATAGATAGGGCTGAATCACAGCATCTTCTTTCAATGCCCAGCCATTGTTGAGCTTGAACTTAAGGGGCAGCGCAATATTCACCAAGTTGTTGGTGAAGTATGTGGAACCGCCAAGCGCCTCACTTTTCAACTCTACATAATCGGCCTGTAAGCCTAAATCAAAGCCTGGGGCAAGGTAGCGGTTGATGGAGATGCCAGGACCATAGAAGTTCCGGGACCATTTCCAGAAGTCGGTGCCATAGTTGCCCCTGTATTGATAGGCGCTACCATAAAGGCTAATGGCCGTTTTGTGGTCGGCACTTTGGGCCTGCGCTTTCGGAGCCGCTGCCAGCAGCGTAAATCCGAGCAGAGCGCCTGCTGGTAAAAGATTTCTCATGGTAAAATGAAATATAAAAGAAACTAAGCTAAGGCGATAGTATTGGGCTTCTAAAGCAGCCTCCTATACCTGTTCAGGTTATTTAAGGTTGTGGTTTGCTGTTGAAGTTTTTTTTACAACAATCTAATTTTAGTACCAAGTTTTCCCTTATTACTCTCTAACTCCTTGATCTGCAAGGGCATTTTCTATATATGAAATCTTTTTTGAGTAAAGAGTTTCTTCCTTACGCCTGAGAAAGAGGCACTAGGCACAAAAAAAGCGGCGGACCAGATGGCCCGCCGCTTTTCTATGGCAACTCATTCCAGCCTTATGGCTGGGGCTGAGTCGGGATGAAGAACTCGAACTTGAAGTCTACACGGCGGTTCTGCGACATGTTGGATTTCGAAGTGTTCGGAGCGGCTGGCTCACTTTCGCCACGTCCTTCCGTCACCACGCGGGTTGGATCAACCTGCTTGCCTGTGAAGTAGCGCTTCACCGAGTTAGCACGACGCTCCGACAGAGCCTGGTTGTACTCGTCAGTGCCGCGGCTGTCAGCGTGGCCGACTACCCGGATGCTGTACTCAGGGTGATCTTTCAGCGCCTGGATCATTTTGTTCAGCTTCGGATACGAGCTGGTCGTGATAACCGTGCTGTTGGTCTGGAAGCGGATTGGCTGCTCCAGTTTCTGCACAGCTGGGTCAATCGTCAGCGGGCAACCATTGGCATCTACACGAGTACCGGCTGGGGTGTTCGGGCAAGTATCCTGAGCGTCTACTACACCGTCACCGTCAGCGTCAACTACGAGTGGGCAACCTGTGGCGTCTACTTGCGTGCCGGCTGGGGTATCAGGGCACTTATCGTTCTTATCGGCTACACCGTCACCGTCAGCATCTGGGCAGCCTTTCAAAGCAGCCGTACCAGCCTGGTCGGGGCACTCGTCTTCCGAATCACGTACACCGTCGCCGTCTTTGTCAGGGCAGCCTTCGAGAGCAGCCGTACCAGCTTCGGTTGGGCACTTATCTTGGTAATCTGGAACACCGTCCTTGTCGCCGTCAAGTGGGCAACCCGTTGGGTCTACCGCTACGCCGGCAGGCGTGGCAGGGCACTTGTCTTTGCGGTCCGGAACACCATCGCCGTCTTCGTCTTTCGGTTTACCAAAGCCAATGGTCAGGCCAGCGGAATGCTGCAAATACCGGTCATCGAAGCTGTCTTCGTCGCGGGTTGGCACCCCATCGATATTAGCGCCGAATGGTACCACCTGTGCCGTCTGCACAAAGATGCCGATTGCATCACTTACCTGGAAGTTGATACCAGCGGCGCCTTTCAGCGAGAAGTGCCGGTCGTCACCGTTGAGCACTACGTTGTTGTAGCTGCCTTCCAAGCTAGTCAGCGTTAGGCCAGGCGCTATCGACAAGTACGGCTGGATCACAGCATCCTCTTTCACCGCCAGCTTCAGCTTGAGGGGCAGAGCGATGTTGACGATGTTGTTGGTGAAGTAAGTCGAACCGCCGAGCGCTTCGCTCTTAAGCTCGGCGTAGTCGGCCTGCAATCCGATATCAAAACCGCGGGCGATGTAGCGGTTGATAGAAATGCCGGGGCCGTAGAAGTTACGGTCCCACTTCCAGAAGTCGGAGCCGTAGTTGCCCTTGTACTGGTAGGCGCTGCCGTAAAGGCTAATGGCCGTTTTGCGGTCGGCGCTTTGGGCCTGCGCTTTTGGGGCCGCCGCCAGCAGCGTGAGTCCCAGCGCTGTGCTGATGGTAAGCAGGTGTCTCATAGGTGAGAGTTATTAGTGAACGGACTATTCTGGGGAGTCGGGAGAGACTTGGTACCAGAAACTGCCTACTATACTTCTCCCCATTTAGTAAAGTTGTACCACCATGGGTTTATGCACTACGCAAGCGCGCTTTTCAACCGGTTTTAGCCCCTTTTTAGGAACGTTTTTTTTAAGGCTATTACCCCTGATTTTCAGCCTACCAACGCAATAGAGGCCGATATTGCCCACCAGAAAACCTGAACATTCAGATGTTATTTTTTTCCTCAATAAATCCATAAAAAAAAGCCGTTCAGTGCTACCAAACGGCCTTTCAAATCTCGCTTTAGAAGCTTGCTCAGCGGGCTGCCCGCATCAATCGCTCGATATCGTCGGCCTCTAACGGGATGTTTTTCATCAAATCTTGGTTACCAGCTGCCGTAATCAGGATGTCATTTTCGAGGCGAATGCCGAGACCTTCTTCCCGAATATAGATGCCCGGCTCGCAGGTATACACCATTCCCGGCTCGAACACCCGGTACTTCGCCCCTACATCATGCACATCGAGGCCTAAGTAATGAGAAGTGCCGTGCATGAAGTATTTCTTGTAGAGCGGCGCGGCCGGGTCTTGGTTCTTCACGTCGCTGGCATCAAGCAAATCCAGTTTGATAAGCTCTTGCTCCATGGTGCGGCCCACCGCCGCATGATATTCCTCGATTTGGTTGCCAGCAATTAGCTGCGAAGTGGCAAACTTCATCACCCGCAGCACCGCCTCGTACACGTCGCGCTGACGCTTGGTGAAGGTGCCATTGACGGGGATGGAGCGCGAAAGATCGGCGGCGTAGTTGGCATATTCCGCCCCGAAGTCGAGCAGCATCACGTCGCCGTCCTGGCACTCCCGGTCGTTGCTCACGTAATGTAGAATGCAGGCATTGGCCCCGGAGGCGATAATGCTGCCGTAGGCCGGGCCGCGGGAGCCGTGGCGTAGAAACTCGTGGAAAATCTCGGCTTCAATCTCGTATTCCATCACGCCGGGCTCCACAAAGCCGAGCAAGCGGCGGAATGCTTTTTCGGTGATGTCGGCGGCACGCTGCATCAGCCGGATTTCTTCGGCGCTCTTAATAGCGCGCAGTTGGTGCAGCAACGGCGCGGCGCGGCGGTAGGTGTGCAGCGGGTAGGCTTCGCGAATTTTCTTGATAAAGCGCGCATCCCGGGTTTCCGCTTCCACCGTTGCCCGGATGTGCTCGTTGGTGTTCAGGAACACGTTTTCGGCCTCGTTCATGAGGGCTGGCAGCACCGCATTAAACGAATCCAACCATAGGATAGTAGGCACTCCTGACTGGGCGCGGGCCTGGTCTTTGGTAAGCTTGTAGCCTTCCCAAACCAAAATATGCTCGCTGGTTTCTTTCAGAAAAAGAATTTCTCGGTACTGGGGCAGCACCGCATCGGGAAAGAGCACGAGGATACTTTCTTCCTGATCGACGCCCGAGAGATAGAACAGATCGTTGTTCTGGCGGAAGGCCATGGTGCCGTCGGCATTAGTCGGCAGGATGTCGTTGGAGTGGAAAATAGCCAACGAAGCAGGCGGCAGCAGCTTGGTGAAGTTGTGCCGATTCTGGATGAAAAGCTCGGGGGAAATCGAACCGTAGCGCATAAGCAGAACTTAAAAGGAAAGAAACGACGTACCCACGGCGCATCCGGCGCAAGTTAGAATTTTGGTTGGAGTGCCAATTGATTTCCTGGTCTTGGCAAGCCGCTCAGTTGGCAGTCGTATAGGATTTTCTAAATTTGTATCAGCACCTTTTGTTGCTACCTTTTGTACTTTTACTAACCTTCAGCTTTTTTAGTGTTAGTATGCCCACTGCCCCTACCGGTGCTGTTCTGCTCATTCAAACTGCTTTTATCGGCGACGTAATTCTGGCCAGTGCCTTGTTGGAGCACCTGCGCCAGACCGAACCCGATACGCCCGTTGATTTCCTGGTACGCAAAGGCAATGAAAGCTTGTTGCAGCACCACCCGCAGGTGCGCCAAGTACTGGTCTGGGACAAGAAAAAAAGCAAATACCGGGGCCTTTGGCGTCTACTTCAGCAGGTTAGGGCTGCCCGTTACGGCCGCGTAATTACGCTCCAGCGCTTTGCCTCCACGGGCTTCTTAACGGCTTTTTCGGGTGCCCCAGAGCGGGTCGGCTTTCAGAAAAACCCGTTCGCCTTCGGTTTCACGCGGGCGCTGCCCCATGTCATAGAAGGCGGTGTGCACGAGGTGTCGCGCAACCTGCTCTTGCTCGACGCCAAGTATCAGGGCCCGGTTGTGCCACCCCGGCTTTACCCCTCTCCTACCGACGAAGCCACGGCCGCACCTTATGCGGCGCACGGCCCGTATCTGTGCATTGCACCCACCTCGGTATGGTTTACCAAGCAGTTTCCGCAAGAGCAGTGGGTGAAGCTGCTGGCGGCGTTGCCAACCCACTACCGCGTGTACTTGCTCGGTGGCCCCCCCGACGTAGCCGCATGCGAAGAATTACTACGCGCCAGTAACCGGTCCAACATGGTCAACTTGGCGGGTAAGCTTTCCTTGTTGGCCTCCGCCGCCCTCATGCGCGGGGCAGTACTCAACTACGTCAATGACTCGGCGCCCATGCACCTGTGCTCGGCGGTGGGCGCCCCTACCTGCGCCGTGTACTGCTCTACCGTGCCTTATTTCGGGTTTGGGCCGTTGAGTCCGTTTGCGCGGGTAGTGGAAATTCAGGGCAATTTACGGTGCCGGCCGTGCGGGCTGCATGGCTACCGAAAGTGTCCGCTCAACCATTTTCACTGCGCCCACGGCATCGAAACGGCGCAGTTGCTGGCCGTACTGGCAGAAGCCGACTTGCACGCCGCCTGCAACAGTCCGGTTGAGACGTCGCCTGAGCAAGGCGCGGGCAGCTTGGCCCTGTCTTGAGCAGCGCCCAGAAGCGTTACGTTTCGAATTGCGAGCAGAGTATTTCGCTTACAACTTGGGGCGCGTAGTTTAGAGCCTCTTTCCGGCAGTACCTTTGTCTTTCTTGGAAACCCAATGGCCTAGCTTGTTGGTTATACAAGACCGGCGCTCCTACCCGAGTGCCAACGTTCCTAAGCCCTTATCTTGATGTCTGATTACGACCTATACGAGCTGCCCAATGGCATCCGGGTGTTGCACAAGCAGGTTATTCACACCAAAATTGCGCACCTCGGCTTTCTGCTCGACATTGGCTCCCGCGACGAAAAGCCAGCCCAGCAAGGCTTGGCGCACTTCTGGGAGCATATGGCTTTTAAAGGCACTGAAAAGCGCAAAAGCTTCCACATTCTCAACCGCCTCGAAACCGTGGGCGGGGAGCTGAACGCCTACACCACCAAAGAGAAAATCTGCTTTTACGCCTCCCTGCTC
>NZ_CAXTBM010000049.1:0-17230 GCF_964242765.1 uncultured Hymenobacter sp. | reverse complement strand
GCTCAGCACTCATTTCGAGCGGGCCTTCGAGCTCCTCACCGACCTTACGTTCAACTCGGTTTTTCCGGAAAAGGAAATCGAGAAAGAGCGCGGCGTGATTCTGGAAGAAATGGCGATGTACCAAGATGCGCCCGAAGATGCCATTATCGACGATTTCGACGACGTAGTATTCGGGGGCCACTCGCTGGGCCACAACATCTTGGGTACGCGCGAAAGCGTAAGCAACTTCCAACAAGCTGACTTCCGCCAGTTTCTGGCCGAGAACATTCGCACCGACCAACTAGTATTCAGTTCGGTCAGCAATTTGCCGTTCAAGGAAGTGAAGCAACTGGCCGACAAGTTTCTGGCGCCCCTACCCGCCCGGCTAGGCCCACGGCCCCGCACTGCCTTCGATGGCAACCTGCGGGTGGAAAAGCTGGAGCGCAAGCCGATTTCGCAGGCCCACTGCCTGATTGGTGGTCCGGCCTATGCCATCAACGACCCGCGCCGGATTCCATTTTTCATGCTCACCAACATCCTCGGCGGCCCCGGCATGAATTCCCGCCTGAACCTGGGCATCCGCGAGAAGTATGGCCTGGTCTACAGCATCGACGCCACCTACTCGCCCTACACCGATACGGGCTTGTTCGGCATCTATTTTGGCACCGAGAAAAAGCAAGTGAACCGCACGGTGGCGCTGGTCCAGAAGGAGCTAAAGCGCCTGCGCGAACAGGCCCTGGGCACGGCCCAACTGCACACTTCGAAAGAGCAGTTGATGGGCCAGATGGCCATGGCCGAGGAAAGCAACGGCGGCATGATGCAGCTGCTAGCCAAAAGCACCCTCGACATCGGCCGCGTCGAATCCATCAATGAAATCTTCGACCGGGTTCGCGCCGTCACGTCTTCCGAGCTGCTGGAACTCGGCAACGACATCCTGCGCGAAGACAATCTGAGCGTGCTTCAGTACGTGCCGGAGTAATTGCCCCGTATGCGCATTTTTGGGCATGTAGGCACGTATCGGCCGGGCGACCTTTTTGCTAACCGGCTGGAGCTGAGTTTGACGGGGCTGCACAAGCCCCGACGGGCGGGCGTGAGCGGTAGCCAAGTGGAAGGCGCCGATTCTATTGTGCTGGCGGGTGCGTACGAGGACGATGCGTTTAGTGAAGACGAAATCGTTTATTCTGGCAGCGGTGGGCGCGACTTGCAAACCGGCAAGCAAGTCACCGACCAGGAAATGACGGGCCGCAACCTGGCGCTACGTCGCAGCCAGGAAACCGGCCTGCCCGTGCGCGTATTCCAGCGCGTGCCCCACCCAGAAGCTGGTGACTGTTTCCGCTACGAAGGCCTGTACCGTATTGTCAGCCACCAGTTCGCGCGAGGAAAAGCTGGTTTTCAGGTGTTGCTATTCCGGCTGGTGCCCATTACGAACCAAAACTTATTCGGTTGAACAACCCGCCTGGACTTAGCAATTCTTTTCTAGCTTTTGACTAAGCGGTTTAAACTGTCGGGTCGCGTTGAAACGCTAATTTTGCTTGATGCCCGACGACGAAATTCAACGCTACGCCGACCAACACACTAGTCCTGAGCCACTGCTACTAGCGCAGCTCAACCGCGAAACCCACGTGCAACTGCTGCACGCCCGGATGCTTTCGGGGCACGTGCAGGGGCGGCTGCTAAGCATGATCAGTTATATGGTGCGGCCCCGGCGGGTATTGGAGCTAGGCACCTTTACGGGCTACGCGGCCCTATGCCTGGCCGAAGGCTTAACTCCTGACGGCGAGCTGCACACCATCGAATTCAACCCCGAGCTGGAAGACCGAATACGGCGCTACATAGCCGCCGCGGGCCTAGTTGAGCGCCTGCATTTGCACATTGGCACGGTAGCTCAGGTGGCGCCTACCCTAGTTGGTCCCTGGGATTTGGTGTTTATCGATGCCGACAAAATCAACAACGACACCTACTACGAATTGGTGCTACCGCAGGTACGTACAGGCGGGTTCGTGCTAATCGACAATGTACTTTGGGGCGGTAAAGTGCTAGACTCTCACCCTCTGAAACCCTCCGACAAAGACACCCACGCCGTCCGGGCCTTTAACGACAAAGTACAGGCCGACCCGCGGGTGGAAAATGTGTTTCTGCCTTTGCGGGACGGGTTGTTGCTCGTAAGGAAGCTGTAGTTGCTATTCGATTAGGTTTCCGCTGTTACTCCGAGTTCGGGTGTGTAGCTGAGGGCCAGCTAGCCCCAGGTGCGAGTGAATTAGGAGGTAAGGTCTTTTAATTCAAGGCTCGTTATAAATTCTATGGAATATAGAATTAAACGTTCGGGATTAGTTTGCGTCTATGCCAGAGTGAACCCTTATTCCTGACTGATGCATCGTCGTTTACTGCTCTTTTTCTTACTGCTATTCACAGGTTTAGGGGTTGCCCAGGCACAAACCAGCGTCCTTAGTGGACGCATTGTCGATGCCACCAACCAGTCTCCGCTTATTGGGGCCAACGTGCTGGTACGCGGCCTAGCCGCCGACTCGGTGAAGAGCGGCGCGGCGGCCGATGTAAACGGCAACTTCACCGTTTCGGGCTTGGCGCCGGGCCGCTACCAACTAACCATTTCTTTTCTCGGATACCAAACGTTGCAGCGGCCACTTACGCTTACAGCCCAGCCGCTCGCCTTGGGCGTGCTGGCGCTCGGCACGGGCGGGGTGGCGCTGAAGGGCGTGGAAGTGGTGGGCAAAGCGGCTGCCGCAGTGCAGAAAGGGGATACTTCGCAGTTCAATGCCGGCTCGTTCAAAACCAACCCCGACGCCAACGCCCAGGACCTCATCACCAAAATGCCCGGCGTAACGGTGGACCCCACCTCCGGCAAGGTGCAAGCCCAGGGCGAGCAGGTGCAACGGGTGCTGGTGGATGGGAAAGAGTTTTTCGGCAACGACCCTGACGCCGTACTGAAGAACATTCCGGCCGAGGTTATCGACAAGATTCAGGTGTACGACCGCGCCTCCGACCAGGCCCAGTTCACCGGCTTCGACGACGGCAACCAGCAGAAAACCATCAACATCGTCACCAAGCCGCAGTTTCGGAACGGGCAATTTGGGCGGGTGCTGGCTGGCTACGGACCCCAGGACGACCGGTACCGGTTGAGCGGCAACCTGAACTCGTTTAAGGGCAAGCAGCGCCTATCAATTGTGGCCCAGAGCAACAACATCAACGAGCAGAATTTCGGCACCGAAGATTTGCTCGGCGTGGTGGGTAGTTCGGGAGGCGGCGGAGGCGGCCGGGGGGGCCGCGGTGGGGGTGGCGGCCAGGGCGGGGGCGGCAACAATGCCGGCGACTTTTTGGTGAACCAATCGGGCGGTATTTCCAAAACTCACGCCATTGGGCTGAATTACTCCAACTCCTGGGGCCGCAAAACCGACGTGACGAGCAGCTACTTTTTCAACCTGAGCGACAACACGGCTTCTACCAATCTGCTGCGCCGCTACGTGGCGCCCGTGGACCGGCCCCTCGACCAGCGCTACAACGAAAACTCGCTCTCGACGAGCCGCAACATCAACAACCGCTTCAATTTGCGCCTAGAGCACCGCTTCGACTCGGTTAACTCGGTTATCTGGCAGCCGCGCTTTTCAGTGCAGCGCAACACTGGCAACAGCCTATTGGATGGGCGCACTTTTCAAGTGAACGAGGGAGAGCCCGACTTCACGCAGGGCAGCAATAACAGCAGCTACCGCTCGGCCCTGACAGGCATTACGGCGGCCAACCAGCTTTTGTACCGGCACCGGTTTGCCAAGCGCGGCCGGACTGTTTCAGTAGGGGTGAATACCACGTATAACACCAAAGACGGCGACAACACCCTGCTTTCCACCACCGAATCCACCCGCGACTCGGTTACCAGAACCACGGCGCTCAATCAGTTTTCGCAGCTCGACCAAGCCGGCTGGGCCTGGAACGGTAACCTCAACTACACCGAGCCCATCAGCCAGTACAGCCAATTGCAGGCCGAGTACCGGATTTCCTATACGCCAAACCAATCCGACAAGCGCACGTTCGACTATGTGCCTGGCGAAGAGGCCTATACCTCGCTCAACGACACGCTCAGCAGCGTATTTGAGAGTCGCTACCTGACCAATGCCGGCGGCCTGACCTATCGCTACCAAAACAAAGAGTTGCAATGGAACGTGGGCGCCACCGTGCAGCACGCCCAGCTTCGCAGCGACCAGGAATTTCCGCGGCCCGCTCTCACCGAGCGTTCTTTCCTCAACGTGCTGCCCAATGCCATGCTACGCTACAACTTTTCGCGGCAGCAGAACCTGCGGCTTTTCTACCGCGTGAACACCAATGCGCCGGGTATCAGTCAGTTGCAGGAAGTGGTCAACAACTCCAACCCGTTGCAGCTCACCACCGGCAACCCGAATTTGCGCCAGGCCACCCAGCACAACTTCAATATTCGCTACTCATCGGCGGTGCCCGAGAAGTCCACTTCGTTTTTTGTGGCGCTCAACGGCTCGCTCACCAACAACTACATCACCAACAGCACCATCTACGCCACCGACGAGCCCCTGACGGTGGGAGGCATTGTAATTCCGGTGGGCGGGCAGCTGACCCGGCCCGTCAACCTGGACCAGCAGTACTCGTTGCGCTCTTTTGCCAACTACAGCTTGCCGCTGGCCTTCATCAAGTCCAACCTCAACCTGAACGCCAACGTCGGCTATTCGCAAACGCCGGGTTTGGTGTTTGAGCAGCTGAACTATAGCCGCACGCCGTCGGGTGGGGTGGGCGTGGTGCTGAGCAGCAACATCAGCCCCGAGCTGGACTTCACGATTTCGTCGAACTCCAGCCAGAACTACGTGCGCAACAGCTTGCAGCAGCAACTCAACCGCCAGTATTTCCGGCAAAACACGGCTTTGCGCTTCTCGTGGATTATCGTGAAGGGCGTAACCGTGCAATCCGACATCAACCACCAGTACTACCAAGGGCTTTCGGCGGGCTACAACCAGAGCTTCGTGCTGTGGAATGCCTCCATTGGCAAGAAATTTATGGCTAAGCAGCAGGCGGAAATTAAGTTGTACGCCTTTGATTTGCTGGGCCAGAACAACAGCATCCAAGTCAACAACACCGCCGCTTACACTGAGGACGTGCGCACCAACATCTTGCAGCGCTACCTGATGCTGATGTTCACGTACAACATCCGCAGCTTTGCCGGCAACGGCCGCCCCGAGGCGCTGCCCGGCGATGGCCCTACCGACCGCCAGCGCTCACCGGGTGGTTTCCGGCCGGAAGGCGGCTTTCGGCGCGAAGGTGGTGGCGGCGGGTTTGGCCCTCCCGGTGGCGACCTGTAGTTCCTGAGAGGCACAACGACTAATTAAAAAGAGGACCGGCGATATAGCCGGTCCTCTTTTTGTTTGTCATTCCGACATTCCGCTCAAAATAACTTCTTAGTGCTTCATTCCTTCCATTGAGTTGGGGGCTTTACCTAGCTGATCGAGGGCGGCGCGGAAACCGGTGGCTAGTTGCGCGGCGGGGCCCCGGCCGTAGTAGTGCAGGAACATCATGCGCGGCTCGTCGAAGAGCATGTGGTTGTGTACGGCCACCACTTCTAGGTTGTGGGCGCGCAGGGCTTTGATGACGGGCGTAACCTCCGCCTCCCGCATGGCAATGTCGCCGGCAATGTGCGCGTCGGCTTGTTTGCCGGCAAAGGCGGCCCAGGAGTTTAGGCCAATGGCCGCCGTCATTTCCGTGCCCATCATCACGCATTGCAGGTCGGCCCGGCCCACGGTGTACTTGTAAGTGGAGCCATTGACAACGCCTTGGTACTTAACGATGCCATCTAGAGTAGGAATGTTGAACAGTTCCTTACCGGTGGGGCCAGTGGTGGCGGCCGGCGTGGCATTGTTGCCCGACTGCGCGGCCGAGCTGCCGCCAGCCAGGGGCTGATTGGCCGGCAGCAGCTTGGAATTTTTCAGCGTGGCCGCGAATTTCGTGGCGAGTTCGGCGGGGCTGCCCATGCCGTGGATGTGCATGTAGAAGATGCGCGGCTCCTCGTAGAAGAAGTGGTTGTGCACGGCCCCCACTTCCAAGCCATTGGCCAGCGCCGCCGACATCAGCGGGTTCACTTCTTCCTGAAGCAGCACCGTGTCACTCATCAGCATGGCCGATTTGCCGTCGAGGGTGTGCTTGATGGCCACCCAGCCCCCGAAACCGAACGGAATCGGCACCGGCTCCCCTTTGATGGTTACTTTCAGGTCGTTGCGCGGCAGCGGGGTGCTGTGCGTGGCCTGGGCTTCAACGTAGGTGCCTTTTTTGCCGAGCGCGGCTTCAATAGCGGCAATTTCGGTTGAACTCAGCGCGGGCGTTTTGCCGGCCGCCGAGGTAGCCCAGGCGGGTAGTGTGGGCAGGGAGCCTAGTAATACGGGCGTGGTGGCCAGGGTAGCCGTTTTAAGCCAGTTGCGGCGGGAAAAGCGAAGGTCGGGCATGTAAGAACGAGGAAGAAACAATAAAAAATAGGGTCACGCTAGCTAGCTGGTTAGCAAATAGTACAGCAACCCAGCACCAGCGCTACTACCTATCCAAAGAATCAGGTTCACCTTGAACCGGTACAGGGCTACCAACGACACCCCAAACCAAAGCAGGCTGGGCAAGTGCATTTCACTTAGTTCGAAGTGCCCGCTCGGGAACAGCACCGCGCGGCCCAGGTAAACCGCCAAATTCAGCACCACGCCCACCACCGCCGCCGTGATAACGCTTAGTACTGCCTTGAGGTTGACGTTGTGCTGCGTACGCTCGATAAGCGGGGCACCAACCAGAATGAAGACGAAGCAAGGCAAAAAAGTGTAGTAGGTGGTGACAAGCAAGCCCAGCGCGCCTAAACCCAACGAGCCTCCGAAATGCGTGTAGCCGCCCATGAAGCCCACGAAAGCCAGCACCATAATCAGCGGGCCGGGCGTGGTTTCGCCGAGGGCCAGCCCATCCAGCATCTGGCCCTGCGTAAGCCAGTGCAGCTTCTCGACGCTCACCTGCGCCACGTAGGGCAGCACGGCGTAGGCCCCGCCGAAAGTGACGAGGGCGGCCTGCGTGAAAAACAAGCTCAGCGCGCGCCAAAAAGAGAAATCCGGCGCCAACGCACCCAGAACTCCTAGCGGCACTCCCCACAATACCCCGGCAGCCACCACTTGGCGCAGCAGGCGCGGCCCCGAAAAACCCGTACCAGGCACCACGGTTTGGGTGGTGAGAAAGTACCCTTCCTCGGTCTGCGCGGCCCGACTTTGCGCTGCTGCGCTGGCCGCCGGAGCGGGGAAGAACCGCCGGGCCACTAGGGCAACTGCCGCCGCTCCCAGAATCAGCAGCGGGAAGGGTACATTCAGCCAAAAGATGCCCACGAAGCTCGCCACCGCCACCGCGTAGTGCAACGGACTCAGCAAGGATTTTTGCCCAATCTTGATTACGGCTAGCAGAATAACCGCCACCACGGCAGGCTTCAAACCCGCAAACAGGCCTTGCAAGACCGGCAGCGTGCCCACCGTAACGTAAAGCAAGCTCAAGGCCAGCAGAATAAATACCGAAGGCAGCACAAACAGGATGCCGGCCGCCAATCCACCGCGCGTACCGTGCAGCAGCCAGCCGATATACGTGGCTAGTTGCTGCGCTTCGGGGCCGGGCAGCAGCATGCAATAGTTGAGAGCGTGCAGAAACTTGGCGTCGGAAATCCAGCGCTTCTGCTCCACCAGCACCGTGTGCATAATGGCTATTTGGCCCGCTGGCCCGCCGAAACTGATAAAGCCTAGCTTGAGCCAGAAGCGCAAGGCTTCGGCGAAGGTTGGTTTGGAAACGGGAGTCAGAAGTTGAGTCATACGGCGCGGGCCCGGCCGTTTTGCTGCCGGCGGGGCAATACGCTGCAATGCTACGGTGGGCAGGCCTCGGAAAATAGAACGGAATTTACGCCTGGGATAATCTTTACCTGGGTTGCCGCTTTTTACGATAGGCTGAGGGATTTTGGCCGGTGTGCTGCTTGAAGATCCGGGTGAAATGGCTTTGGTCGGAAAAGCCGGTTAGGTAGGCAATTTCCGCCAACGAGTAGCCGGTAGCATCAAGCAGCTCCAGCGCTTTTTCGATGCGCAGCTTGCGGACGTACTCGCCGAAAGAGAGGTTATCGAAGTAGCGCGCAAACTCGCGGGAGAGATAGGTCGGATTCACTTGCAGGGCGTCGGCGGCCTCGGTCAGGCGCAAGCTTAGGTTGGTATCGAGGTGGTCCTGAATAAGCTCGCGCAACTGGGTGGTCCAGGCGGGCGGGGGCGCGTTTCGGTCGTTGCTGCGTTGCAAATAGGCGGTGTACACCTGCACCAATAGCTGCTCTTCGGGTTGCTGGGTGTGGGGTTGCGCTTGCAGGTGCTTGGCCCAAGTGTAGAGCGCATCGTAGAGCACTAAGCCCTGCTGAAGCAATTGCTGATCGTCGCGGATGTTGTGGGCGAGACCCGCCGAAATAGCCCACAGTCCGGCCGCCTGCGCTGCCAGCGCGTGATTATCGGTGTCGGCCCCGCGCACGATGGGAGCCAGAGCGTGCAGGGCCGGGTCGGTGAGGGCGTACTTCTTCAGGAAATAATCGAAGGTACATTCGCGGCCGTAATGCGTGAATTCCACGCCCGGCACATCAAAAGGTATCGCGCCCGTTTGGGTGGCCGTTGCTGTTACCGCTTCGGCGGGCACATACAGAATCTCGGCGGCCGGGTCAATAAAGCGTAGAATCAGCCAAGGGCAGGCTAGGCGGTCAATTTTGGGGTGTTCACGGGTAACCCACTGCATAACGAAGCTGACTGGTAACATTGGTGAAGATACAGGGGCCAACCGTAAGTTTGACGCGCTTGGCGGCATCCAAAAATCAGGCAAACTACAGCCCGCCAGCAACCCAACAAATGCTGGTTTACTGCCACCGGACGCTTGTGCTCCAATTGAGAATAATAGTTCTTAATCCTGGTTTTCAAGCTGCTGCCAATAGGCTTTTTCCGGGTACTGAATGCCACTTCCCCCGTTTTTTTTAGCTTCTTTGTGTTGTGGAGCCTGGGTGAGCAACTGAAGCGCAGCCAGGGCTTCGCGCTTGCTTTATATATGAAACGAATTCTTTTCACGCTGTTTTGCTGCTGGCCCCTGCTGGCCGGTGCCCAAAGCGTATCCGTTCCGGCCGAAATAGATTTTGCGGGTTTGCACTTGCGCCTCACCGACGGCGGGCGCAAAGTAGTGCAGCAGAAAGTGGACGCCCTGCGCAAGCACCCCACCTCGTTTCAGGCCCGCGTGAATCTGGCTGATGCCTATTTCCCCATTATTGATCGGGTCTTGCAGGAAGAGGCCGTACCACTGGATTTTCGCTATTTGGTTGTGCAGGAAAGTGGACTGCAAGGCGATGCCCAAAGTATTCACGATGCCGTGGGCTACTGGCAGTTCAAGCGCGAAACCGCGCAGGATTACGGTCTCGTCATGAACGACGTGGTGGATGAGCGCAAGCACATTGTGGCTTCCACGCACGCCGCGGCCAAGTACCTGAAGCGCAACAATACCGCGCTTCACAATTGGGTGGATGCCCTACTGAGCTACAACCTGGGTTCTGGGGGCGTGAAGTCCTACACGCTGCCCACCGACTTCGACGCCACGGAACTGGAAATCAGCGAGCAAACGCACCCCTATATCCTAACCACGTTGGCACACAAGCTAGCGTACGAACCAGCCGTGGGCCACAATCCCAAGCCCCCACTCGCTTTCCAGGAATTTCCCGCGCCGGCCGGTTTCACGCTGGTCAGCATTGCCCAGACTCTGCAAACCGACCCTGCCGAAATGGCCCGCCACAACCGTTGGCTGCTCACACCTACGGTACCTTCCGACAAGATTTACACCATTCTGGTGCCCGTAGTGGATGCCATTCAGCTAACGGCAATTGCCGCGCAGCAGAAAAACGCCACTTCCGGCCAACTACTGAACAAGCCCCAGACAGACCCACAGAATGCCGATTACGTGCGCGTAAATGGCATCCGGGCGCTGATAGCCTTGCCCGGCGACACCAAAGAAAGCCTAGCGCAGCGGGCCGGCTTGAAGATGCGCAAGTTCATGCAGTACAACGACTTGTTCGCCTTCGACAATATTGTAGCCGGTCAGCCTTACTTCGTGCAGAAGAAGCGCGACAAGGCTGCCAGCGAATACCATGCGGCGCAACCCGGCGAAAGTGTGGCTACGGTGTCGCAGAAGTACGGCATTCGGGCCAAGGCTATTCTCAGCAAAAACCGAATGGCTCGCAACGAGGAACTGCGGTCGGGCCGCATTCTGTGGTTGCAACACACGCGCCCCCGCGACGTGGCCGTGGAATACGCTGACAGCAAAAACGCCACGGCGCTGGCCGCCTTCGAGCGGCCGGCTCGTACCTCAGCCGCGCAACCAGCACCAGTCGACACGGCACCGCCAGCGCCTAAAAAGCGCCGCCTCGATGAAACCGAACCTTACCGAGGTAAAACCGCCGACGCCACCCGCGTGCTGGAAGATACCCCGGAACTTATCGACACCACCGCTACCCCGCCGGGCCTCGTAACGCAACCCGACAGCGCCACCGATGCTACCACCGAAAACCTGAACGAGCTGCCTCCCGCCCCAGAGCAAACTGACACGGTAACGGCTCCTGCGCCGGCACCCGCCCCGCCAGCCACACCTCGCAGCGTATACAGCGGCCAGCCAGCCAAGAAAGCAGCCCCCGCTTCAACTCCCACCCCAGTAGCTGAAGAAACAAGCAGCGGTACAGTAGTTGAAGCCACTCCTGCCCCCGCCACGCCAACAAGTAAAGCTCCAGTACCAGCGGCACCTGCCAAAACCACCCCCGCCACTGCTCCAACGGCAGTTAAGCCTGCGGCTCCTACCCCGGTTGCTTCCGCCGCAGTACCGGCCGCGGCTCCTACTGCGGGCCCAGTGGAACGGATACCGGCCAACGGTTTGCACGTGGTGCAAGCAAAAGAAGGGTTGTATTCAGTGGCGCGCCGCTACGGCCTACGTCCGGCCGATCTACTTGCTTGGAACAACTTACCCCCCAATCCTTCGCTACAGCTAGGTCAAGCTTTGCGGCTTACGGCTCCACAAGCCGCGGCCACAGTTTCAACTGCTCCTATTTCAACCGCAACCGTAGCGCCCAAATCAAGCGGCGCAGCACCCGTCTCCAAGCCCGCTGCCGCAGCGCCCGCGCCTGCCGCCGAACCGGCTATTGTGCGCCATACCGTTGCTGCTGGCGAATCTATGTATGCCGTTTCGCGCAAGTACGATGTTACTATCAAGCAGATTATGGAGTGGAACAACAAGCCCGATTTCAATGTGCGCCCCGGTGACGTATTGATTATCCGGCCAGCAAAGCAGACCCAAACCAAGTAGCAACCACCAAAAAGAGCCAGCTATACAGCTGGCTCTTTTTGATTATCGATATTACTACCTCATACAGTAGAAACTAGGTTGTCGTCTTCTCATCAGCCAACTAGTAAGCAGCCACTCGCTCGGGCTCGGGAACTGCCACGATACGCTGCGTGCGCGACTTAAGCATGGCCATAATTTCGGCGTCGGAAGTGTAGCGGTTGCCGAGGTTCACGAAGTGCTTGGCCAGCAGGTCGTAGCGGTGGGTCATCAGGTAGGCGAAGATGTGCAGGAAGTGAATGCCGTCGAACACGATGGCATCGTTTTGCGCGTACTTCTCCACTTCTTTCAGGAAATAAGCAGGGTGCTCGGTCCAGTGCAGGGCGGGCTTGAGGTGGTGGCTGATGTGGTAGCCGTCGTTCCAGCACTTGTGGTTGTACTTGGTGTTGATGCAGGTCACGCTGTTGGTGTAGCAGTTACCGGGGTCGTTGGCATCAATAAACGAGTGTTGGCTCCAATTGCCGAGCATCATCACTATCCTTGTTACTATCACCGGCAAAACCAGCACCACAAACGTGGCCGGCAGGTTCACGAAAGCCAACCCGATGCAGGCCAGGATATACAGTATTTCGCCCCGCAGCAGGCGGTGCCGAAACTTGCTTTTCTGGGTGCGCGTCAGATAAAGCGCCAGCCGCGGAATCCCGACCAGAAAGAACCCGCCCAAGTAGCGCCCGAAGCTAGCCAGCGAATCACGCTGGTAGTCCATGGTGGAGCTTTCGTCGTCTTCCAAGTTGTTTTCGGGATGGTGCATGCCCATGTGATGGGTGAAGTACGTTTCCGGCGTTTGCCCAAACAGCGGCCCAATCACCCACGGAATGTAGTGGTTGAGCTTGGCGTACTTCTTTTTGAACAGGATGCGGTGGCTGGTGCAGTGCAGCATCAGGCCAAATGGCCCCTTGAAATAGAACGTGGTTAAGAACATGTACACGCCCAGCGCGCCCCACCACACGCGGTTGTCGAGGCTAGGCCAGAACAGCAGCGCGGCCAGCGGCAACAGCGTGCAGGATATTTCCAGAATGAGGTAGAGAAACGGCAAATCCCGCTTGTCTTGAATGAACTGTAACAGAAACCGGTCGAAACGGGAGACAGGAGCCGTCTGGTCGTAGACCGGATCGGTGAGGGCAACCAGATGCTTCATTGACTGAATACTAACCGATAAACTCGGTCGTGGGTGATGCGAAAGCTAGATAGCAGCCACAGCTATACAAATAGCAACTCGCAGACCATGCCGTATGCCGGGCAACCGAGTATAAAACGACGGGTATAGCGGTGTGAACGAAAGGAAGGCAGCTTGAGAGGCTGCTAACCTACTGCTGGCTTATGCCGGCTGTATATAGTTGAGTTGCCCAAGGTAACCAGTTTCACACGGATGAGGTTCAAACAGACGAGAAGATAACTCGTTTTGTGCTCGAGCAAGTGTTCTGAAGAGTTTTACTATTGGCTTATTATTGCCTATCTATATAGGCTAAGCAACTTCTTCCTTCTACGATTGCAATGAGACTATTTCTACCCCTCTCGCTTCCAGCACTAAGTGTCGCCGCTTTGCTCGCTGTTCCGGCCCTGGCCCAGCCTACGGTCGTCAGCGTAGCACCCGCTCGTAACGCTCTGGCCGTGCCCCGTGCGGCCACCGTGGAAGCTACTGCGTCGCAGATGCTTCCGGCTAGTACCACGCTGAAAGTGTTCAGTCCGCAAGCCGGGGGCCAGAAAGCGGGAGCCCCCACCTTAACCGGCAGTAGCGTTTCCTTCGACCCGACCACCGACTTTCGGGCCGGCGAAACCCTCACGGCGGTGCTAACCGGCCTGGGCGGGCGGGGGCATGTGTGGCAATTCACGGCCGCCGTTGCGGGCGGCACCGGGCGCTTCACGGGCGGCGCAGACGCCCCGACCAACACCAGTCAGTTTGCCCCCAAGGATATGGCCGTAGGGGACATTGACAACGATGGGGACGTCGATGTGCTGCTGCCTGGCTTCAACACCAATTCGCTGGGCTTGCTGCTCAATAATGGCACTGGCCTCTTCACCCAGAGTAGAACCCTGACCACGGTTAGTCCGCAGGGACTTGTAGCGACGGGCGACGTGGATGGCGACGGTGACCTGGATGTGCTATCTGCTGGCAGCGCAACCGCCGGCATTAGCTTGCTCCGCAATACGGGCAATGGCACCTTCCTGGCACCCATCACCATTTCAGCTGGATCAGGTGGCATCGGGTTGATAGCCCTTGGCGATATAAACGCTGATGGCGACTTGGATTTATTGTTTAGCACCAGCTTCTCTTCCCAAATAAATCTGCTCTCCAACAACGGGACCGGCACTTTTTCGGGCAGCACGCAAGTACTTGTGGGAAACAACCCGCGCAAATTGATTTTCGGTGACCTCGACCAGGACGGTGATTTGGACTTCCTGACTGGCAATCTGGGGGGCCAAGGCAGCGTTAGTGTTCGTCTCAACGATGGGCAGGGTGGCTTTAGCACGGGTCAGGAGCTACCTATCGGTGGCTACGATGGGACTGTAGCAGTAGGTGACTTAGATGCTGATGGCGACCTGGATGTTCTGATTCCAGCTTTTTTGCCGAACGGCTACGTTAGCGTTTGGCATAACAGGGGCAATGCTTCCTTTGTAGCCGGGCCCAACGTACCGGTAGGCAATGCTCCTACCCAGCTAGCTCTCGGCGATGTAGACGGCGACCGGGATCTGGACATCATTACTAATCTAGGCGCTACTGCGGTCAGTTTGAGTCTCAATAACGGTAATGGCACCTTTGTTGGCGCTTCAACTGTGGCGGTAGGCGGCAATCCGCATGCTGTTGCCTTAGCTGATCTCGACAATGATGGCGACTTGGATTTGCTTTCAGCCAACGGAGCTTCTATTGCCGTTCCGGGCGTTACTACGCTTAGTTCGCGCTTGAACAGCAATGCTATGCCTACTGCCACGCGGCGGCCCGCGGCTGGTGCTTTTCAGCTCTGGCCGAACCCAGCTGATAACCGCGGGGTGCGCGTACAGCTGCCTACCACCGCCAGCGCCGAACTTACCCTCTACAACACGTTAGGCCAGCCGGTACGCCAGCAAACATTTTGGGGTTTATCTACCGATTTAGCTACCTCCAATCTAACCGCCGGCCTATACCTGCTGACCGTGCGCGTAGCGGGGCAGGCGCCTACCACGCAGCGCCTCCAAATCAAATAGCGAAAACTTGCTGGTGCTGTAGTAACAAAAACCTGTTGCCGCGCAATCTTTCCTTGCCGCCATTTCGTGGGTAACTTTACTGTCCGCTTTGCGCCCTAACGGCGCGGAGCCTGTTGCCCATGGCCGTCTTCTCGCACCTGCACTCCCACACCCAGTATTCCCTTCTTGATGGCCAAGCCAGCATTGGTGCCCTCATGAAAAAGGCCCAGGCCGATGGCATGCCTGCTGTGGCCCTCACCGACCACGGCAACATGTTCGGGGCCTTCAACTTCGTGGCCGAAGCCAACAAGTACAACGTGAAACCGATTGTGGGCTGCGAATTCTACATGGTAGCCGACCGCCACAAAAAAGCGTTCAGCCGCGAAAAAGGCGAGCGAGACAAGCGCTACCACCAGCTGCTGCTGGCTAAAGACCAGGCCGGCTACCATAACCTGAGCAAGCTCTGCTCGATGAGCTTTATCGAGGGCGTGTACTCGAAATTTCCGCGCATCGACAAGGAAATTCTGCTGAAGTATCATGAAGGCTTGATTGCTACTTCGTGCTGCATTGGCGCCGAGATTCCGCAGGCCATTCTGTTCGAGAGCGAGGCCAAGGCCGAGGAGCTACTGAAGTGGTGGCTCGACGTGTTCGAGGACGACTACTACATCGAGATTCAGCGGCACGGCCTGATGAACTTCGACGGCACCGGCAAAAGCCAAGAGGATGTGAATCAAGTGCTGCTTGGCCTGGCCAAAAAGCACAACGTGAAAGTTATCTGCACCAATGACTCGCACTACGTCGAGCAGACCGACTTCGCGCCGCACGATATTCTGCTTTGCGTGAACACTGGCGAAGAACACAGCATTCCGGTTGGTGACTTTCAGACGCAGTATTTCCGGCTGATTTCGCAGGACAACAAAGTCCACTACGACCACCTCGACAACCTGCGTCCCCTCGCGGGGCAGGATGCCACCATCCGCCGCCAGCTTCAGCGCATCGACGAGGAAGCCCAGGGCCAGCGGCCCCGCTCCCGCTTCGGCTTCGCCAACGACCAGTTCTACTTCAAAACGCAAGAGGAGATGAACGCGCTGTTCGCCGACGTGCCGCAAAGCGTGGACAACACCAACGAAATCGTTGACAAAATCACGCCGCCCAAGCTCCAGCGCGACATTCTGCTCCCCAATTTCCCGCTGCCCGCCGAGCACCCCACGGCCGACGCCTTCCTGCGCTATTTAACCTTCAAGGGCGCTTTCGAGGGCGACAAGCGGCGCTACTCAGAGCGCACGCCCGAAATCGAGGAACGCCTCGATTACGAGCTGCGCGTGATTGAAACGATGGGGTTTGCGGGTTACTTCCTTATCACGCAGGACTTCATCAACCACGGCCGCAACATTGGCGTGGCCGTAGGGCCGGGCCGGGGCTCGGCGGCGGGCTCAGCCGTGGCTTACTGCATCGGCATCACCAACATCGACCCAATCAAATACTCGCTGCTGTTCGAGCGCTTCCTGAACCCGGAGCGCGTGTCGATGCCTGATATTGATATCGACTTCGACGACGTGAACCGTCAGAAAGTCATCGACTACGTGGTGGATAAGTACGGCAAAACGCAGGTGGCCCAGATTATCACCTTCGGTACCATGGCGGCCAAATCCAGCATCAAGGACGTGGCTCGGGCCATGGATTTGCCGCTGCCCGTCGCCAACGATTTGGTGAAAATGGTGCCCGACCAGGTAGGCACTACGCTGGCCAAGGCTTTTGCCGAAAACCAGGAGTTGGATATGATTCGGCGCGACGATGCGGCCGATAACCTGCGCGGCCAGATTCTGCGCCTCGCCGAGAAGCTAGAAGGCTCGGTCCGCAACACCGGCATCCACGCCGCCGGCGTCATCATCGCGCCCGACGACATCACCAAGTACATCCCCGTTTCCACCTCCAAGGACTCGGATCTGCTCGTCACGCAATTCGACGGCAAGGTGATTGAGAGTGCCGGGATGCTGAAGATGGATTTCTTGGGTCTAAAGACGCTCACCATCATCGTCGATGCCATCAACCTCATCGAGCAGAACCACGGCATCAAAATCGACATCGACGAAATTCCGATGGACGATCAGAAAACCTACGAGCTTTACCAGCGCGGCGACACTATCGGTACGTTCCAGTTTGAATCCGAGGGTATGCGCATGTACCTCAAGGACCTCAAGCCGACCAACATCGAGGACCTGATTGCCATGAACGCGCTCTACCGGCCCGGCCCGATGCAGTTCATCCCCAACTTTATCAACCGCAAGCACGGCCGCGAGCCGGTCGAGTACCCGCACGAGCTGCTGGAGCCGATTCTGCACTACTCGCAGGGCATCTGCGTGACCGGCGACACGCTGGTGCACGACGCCGAAACCGGCGCCCGCGTCCGCATCGATGAGCTGGCCGGCCGCGTGGGTAGCTTCAAGGTGCAGGGTGTGGACGCTGACCTGAACCCGGCCGTGGCAACGGCCACGCACTTTTTCGACAACGGCGTGCGCGACGTGGTGCGGGTGCGCCTGCGCGATGGATCATCCGTCACGATGACGCCCGACCACAAAGTGCTGACCGAAAGCGGCTGGACGGAAATCGGGCAGCTCGCGCCCGGCGACTTTATCGGTACGCCGCGCCAGCTTTTTGTGGAGAATGAGGC
>NZ_CAXTBM010000048.1:40277-44368 GCF_964242765.1 uncultured Hymenobacter sp. | reverse complement strand
CGGGCGAGCCGGTGCAGCGCAGCGGCAAGCAGGAGTGGCTCGAAGCCATTATCAACCAGTATATCTAAGATTTTTCTGATAGAAGGCACACAAAAAAGGAGGCCTTGACACAAGTCAAGGTCTCCTTTTTTGTGTGCCTTCTATTTGTGTGCCTTCTATCAGAACTTAATAGGATGCAGGTAACTAAGGAGAAGCCGTTGGTTTAGGTGTCGCCGGCGTATACAGTTTCTTTCGGCGGGAAAAGGCGGTCGACGAGATGGTACAGCCGCCAACGGGTATTCTTGAGCCGCTTCTTAACAGGCACAGACCGAAAGTTGAAGCTATTGACGGCCTCTATTTCTTCTGCCACGGAGCGGTTTTTCAATTGTGACTCCAGCAGGAAGGAAGCAATAGCATCATTCCATTCAGTTTTATTGCTCCAATAATGCCCGATATAAGGTAGCGCCGATTGTAAGTCAAACCGTTCCTGTAGCGCTACGGAAAGCGCAAATTGCTCGATCAGGCGAGGTGTAACGCCTGCCCGACTTAGATCATCGCAGATGCGTAGGGCCAGGGTTATAGCGTCAGAGGCGCCCTGAGCCGGAATGCCTACTACGCCTGCATTCCACATGCTATGGCGCTCATGAAACAATACGCCCCCAAACGACTTGCCGCCCACTTGCTGCCACATCCGGCGCTCGGTCTTGCTGCCTAGCTCGGCTAAAGCGCCTTCTGGTTCGTGCATAAAGGCCTGACCAGCGGCTAGCGCCGTTTGTAGCGCTTCGAACGAGCCGTGTAAAAACGTATCAGAGTCGAGGTAGAGCAGGGGAAGGCCAGGATATTTGGCGGCCACCAACTCCAGCGCCTTGATTTTGATGCGCCAAAAGAAGTCGAACTCTCCCTTCCATTCCCGTAGCGTAGCCGCATCTACAGGCAGCACTATGACGTGGTCGGCAAGATGGCGGTAGAAGTCGGGCGCATCCGTTACGATGGTGATGGTGCCAAGACCGGTGGGGTACCGCAGAAAACTCAGAATAGAAAAACAAGCCTGAAAGTGATTCCGCACATTGTCGCCGAACACCAGATACAGTAGATTCATAGGGGTAACAGCGTTTCGTACCAGAAGAATAGCGGCTTATTCTTCTTCCCGATGCACGGTGGCGGGGCTGAAAGCTGGCACGCATACCGACCAGTATTCGCACTCCGCATCAAACGGATTCGAGTAACGCACCCGCGCCCCGGCCTCAATCAGCAAAGATTCACCAGCGCTTAGCTCTACTACGTCGCCATCAATTTCGAAACGCTTGCGGCCCCGCACTACAATTGTTACTTCGTCGAACTCGGGGCGCTGGTGCGGCTCGCTCCATTGGGGCGGTGCCACCATGTGGGCCACACTGTACTGGGCGGTTTGGGTGCTGGCCAAACCAATGTGCTCCTCGATAAGCTTGCCATCGGTGGTGGGCACTACAAATGGGTTCTGCTGGCGGAAATAGCGCTTTTCAGACATAAGTACAGCTAGGGAGAAAAGGGGTTACTACTTTTTGGAATCGGGGCAGGCGCCGGGACGGAAGCTGGTGAGGCCAGCGTTGGTAGCTGTGCAAGCATTACCGTACGTTTTGCCGTCGCAGCCACATACCGGGTCGTACTGCATGGTGCACATAGCGTCCCTGCGGATCTTAGCGGGGTCGATGCATGGTTTGGCGGCGGTAGGGGCCGTCTGTTTCTGACAGGCGCCGCTTAGTAGCAAGGCCAGCAGAGGCAACATGATTCTCATCGATAGGGCAGAAGAGGTGGAACGCGAAAGTAGAACTTCAGCGCCATATAGCGTCCCGAAGCAAGGCTTTAAAACGAAAAGGCGCGTAGTGTAACTGCAAATATGAGTGGCACGCTTACCAAGTAAGGCGCTGCTGAATTCTGTTGTCTGCTTGAGCATAGATAGTATAGCAACGCTATATTGCAGAACACTACTTTTTTAGCGTCCAACTAAAACCTGTGCAGCTTGTCGCCGTATTAGGCACAGAATGACAAAATAGGATATGCCGCGAGCGGCTTATCTATTGTGCAAGCCTTAGCGTGGCTGCCGACAGTCATCTATCTGAATTTCATCACCTTTCTCTCTCCACACTATGTCGTATTACGAAGAAGAAGACAACTCGGGCAAAATTCTCCTCGCTGCTTTGGCTGGTGCCGGCGCCGGTATCATTGCTGGTTTGTTGATGGCTCCCGACAAAGGCAAAGCCACTCGTGAGAAAATTGGCAGCGCCGCTACGAAATACAGTGGTCAGTTGGGCGAGCAGCTCTCGAAATACACCGAAGACCTGGACGCTAAATTCAAAGGCTACGTAGAAAAGCTGGAAGACCTAGGCATCGGTGGTGCTGGTAGCAGCCTGAAACTGAAAGGCAGCTGGGACGACGCCAAAGGCAAGCTGAAGCAGCAATACGCGCAGCTCACCGACGAAGATTTAGAGTATGCCGAAGGCAAAAGTGACGAGCTGGTAGGCCGTTTGCAGCAAAAACTTGGAAAAGCCAAAAACGAAGTTGTGAAAATGCTCAACGACCTGTAAGCTACCACAGCTTCTTAATAAGAGCCTCTGTTTTCGTCGAGAAAGCAGAGGCTTTTCTGTTAACCAAAATTCAACATACGCCGTTAGTACATAGAGTGTAACCTATATGCCATACGCATCGCAAAAGCGGTTCCTCGACTCCTGGCTTACGTTTCTTTTTTCACCTTCCACTCTGCTGCGTTATGCAAGACACAAAAGGCAAAGTAATTCTCTCCCTGTTGGCTGGAGCTACCGCGGGTATTGTAGCCGGCTTGCTGCTAGCTCCCGAAACCGGTGACCAAACCCGGGCCGGCCTTAAAGAATCGGCCGGCAAACTCGGCGACGACCTGAACAAGCTGCTAAAAGACGGATTAGCCCGCCTCAGCTCGCTCAAAGAACAAGCCCCCGCCTCTGCCAAGCAAGAGTCAGACCGCTCAGCCGCTGACAGTTTGCTCGGTTCCATCAATACGCCCGGTGGCTTCACGGAGCCCGACGCAGGAAGCATTGATGGCATCGACTCCGACTATGATGGCATTGGTGGCGACGTACGTCATTTCCCTGGTTACGGTAAGGGACTTTAAGAATATTTACTTGATTTTGTAACCTGGTTTTTGCTGTGCCGTTAAAGAACATACAACCGACTTGAAAGAAGATCGGAGATTTCATTGTCGTAAAATTGCCGGCTGCTGAGCTTCTGGCGGGACTTGGTTACTAGCCTACCAGTAAAATCTAGTTTTGCCCATCGCAAGCTTCTGCAATAGAACCTGATCGGAAGGGTAAGTTTGTTGTAATTCAAAAGGAAAGCCTCCCGCTATTCAATGCGCGGGAGGCTTTCTGATTTCAAGGATCAGCTCAACGGACCTAAGTTTACCCAAAAATTATTTGTTTGAAAGTAACCTTGCCGATAGCAACGCCGTTAGAGAGAATGTAACTAGCTTGAAAGAAGCTGAGTAGCACACTTGAAGTAAAATTGCCGACAGTAAGAGCTTCTGTTTGATCGTGGTTAACTTGATCTGACAGTAAAATCGTACTTGTTCATCGCAAACTTCTTCAAGTAAGCCTTCCAGTTGAAAGGTAAGTTGGTTCCAAAAGAAAGCCTCTCGCACAGTGATATGCGGGAGGCTTTCTGTATTCAGGAGGTACCTGTTTTCTGAAAATAATCGGACATATACGCTTTACAAGCGCACAATCAAAAAACGCTACCTGATAGAGGTGGCGTTTTTTGATTGTGATAAATTTATTAGTGAGGTTTCGGAGCGTTTTCCGACTTGGTGTTTTCCGGCTTCATCTGCGGGAAGAATAGCACGTCCTGAATCGAATTCGAATTAGTCATGATCATGCTGAGGCGGTCGATGCCGATGCCTAGTCCAGCAGTAGGGGGCATACCGTATTCCAAGGCCCGCAAGAAATCCTCGTCGAGCACCATGGCCTCGGTGTCGCCGCGCTTGCCGAGCTCTAGCTGCTCCTCGAAGCGGGCGCGCTGGTCGATGGGGTCGTTGAGTTCTGAGAAGGCATTGCAAATTTCCTTGCCGTTGCAAATAGCTTCGAAACGCTCCACAAGGCCTGGCT